>NZ_JAZHOC010000074.1:0-231417 GCF_036553575.1 Methylobacter sp. Wu1
TTGTCGGGTAACCTCATGATTCGTCGTGGAATGATCCCTCGCAGTGAGGGCTTGAGGTTACATTCTATAAATAATCGGGCGCTGGGGCTTTTTCTCCGCGTTAGCGGCTTCGTCCAACATATCGCTCAAAGGGATGCGCCGCCCGTTGGCGATTTTGAAGTCTAGTTTTTTATTAAGGTCTGGTGGCTTCGTTTTGTTTTCGTTAGCGGCGCGCCCTTTACTGTAACGTTAGGTTTCAGGATTTTGTATGCCTAAGAATTTATCTGGATTATTAGTTGGGTTAAGCATCATTTTATTTTTCGTCTGTCTAACCCTCACAGCATTTCGCACAAGCAGTAACAATGACTATCCCGCTTGGTTTGTGTTTGTGTTCTTTGGTCCGATCAGCCTCTTTCTGCTCTATCCAACATGGCTCGCAAACGTGTTCTTGCTCCTGTCCTGGACAGAACACTCTCACAATTTGTCAAAATGCTTAACCTACTCGCTAGTTGCATTAATCCTTGCACTTAGCTTCCTGCTATACAAAAAAGTTCCGATTACTGATACAGGATCTGAGACCTTCTCAGTGGCTAGTGGTTACTGGGTATGGATTCTAAGTATCGCCCTGCAGGTGTTGGCTGCGGCAATAAACCTAACCTATTCATCAAATGGGACGCAGTAAGTGCGCCCCTTATGACGACCGTTATGAGCCCGCATAATGCCATATGCATTTTACAATCAACGCGGTAAGATGCATTCGTGATGCGGTAAAGTGCATTCGTAGCATTCGTAGGGCGCAATAGCGTGAGCGTATTGCGCCGCATGTTGGCTTCGGCCATTCGGCGCATTACGCTGGCGCTAATGCGCCCTATACGCTGGGTCACCCGTCTTTTGGAAGGGGTAGACGAAAGGCGAAGCGCTTTTTATCATGAACGCGTTAGGCCGGGCTGCCAAACCCAGCATTCAACGCCGCCCATGCCGGGTTTCCGCTAAAGCTCCAACCCAGCCTACTCCTCGCTTCTCAGCGGTTTCAGATTGAAGGTTGACTAGACTCGGCGCTGGCCGGAGATTGCCTGTCACTTCATCTAAACTGCAATTGCAGATCAGCACTTCCTACGAAAGAATTTGGGCTCTTTACGCATTTTTTACACTCAGCTCATTACAATGCCCGGCCTTGTGAACTGCAGTTTCTGACTGCCGTTTTGTATTGTTAATAATCAAGGCTTGTAGATCGGTTTCTTGGTCTGATCGGCACAGGAGAGTGAAGTGCGGTATTTGTTTTATCTGCTTGGAACGGTTGGATTGCTAGTGCCGGGTTTGGGATATGCCGAAGACGAAGCGGTAACGCCGGCGGTGCAGCAGCTTGATCTGACTCATCACTGGGCAGGCTATTTTTCATTGGCTGTGATGGTCGTCGCCTATATCGCGGCCATGCTCGAAGATGTCACCGAACTGCGCAAATCCAAGCCGATGTTGCTGGCTTCGGCGCTGATTTGGGCTGTCATCGTGACAGTCTATCAACAGCAAGGTCAAAACCAGCTTGCCATCGCGGCCTTTAGGGGCAATTTGCAGACTTACATGGAATTGCTGCTGTTTATCATGGTCTCCATGACATACTTGAATGCTATGGAAGACATGCGGATATTCGAAGCGATAAAATTCTGGCTGGTCAGCAAACACTGGAGTTATCGGCGATTGTTCTGGATTACCGGCTTCATGGTGTTTTTTATCTCCAGCGTCGTCAATGGTTTGACGGCGGGATTGTTGATGGGCGCTGTAGTGGTCGCCGTCGGTAGAGACAGTCCGAAGTTTGTTTCGTTAGCCTGCATCAATATTGTAATAGCCACCAATGCCGGCGGTTCTTTCAGTCCTCTGGGCGGTATATCGACTTTGTTTGTCTGGCAATACGGCATATTGGGATTTCTTCAGTTTTTTAAGCTGTTCGTGCCTTGTCTGGTGAATTTTTTAGTTCCGGCTTTGGCAATGCATTTTGCGTTGCCCAAAGACAAGCCGGCTGTCGAGACCGAGAGGGTGGTTCTGCCGCGCGGCGCAAAGCGCATCATTTTTCTGTTTGGGGTCACTATCGCCCTGGCTGTCGCTTTTGATGTGAAACTCCGTTTGCCGGCGGCGGCAGGCATGATGGCCGGTTTGTCATTGCTGCAATTTTTCTTTTTCTATCTGCACAAAACCTCAAATTCGCGGAGCTTAAGGCAATTAGAGTACGATTTATTTTCGGGCGCCGATGTCAGTGATCTCGATATTGCCGATGCCCGCGCCAAGAAGCTCGATGTGTTTGAAAAAGTCGGCCGTCTGGAATGGGATACGCTGCTGTTTTTCTATGGCGCGATGATGGGCATCGGCGGCCTGGGCTATATTGGCTATCTGGACGCCGTTTCGCATATGCTGTACGGCCAGTTGAGCCCCACGCTGGCGAATATCTTGATCGGCCTGTCTTCGGCATTTGTCGATAACGGCACCCTGATGTTTGCGGTGATTACTATGCAGCCTGATATTCCTCAAGGCCAATGGCTGCTGTTGACCTTGACGCTGGGCGTCGGCGGCAGTCTGCTGGCAATCGGCTCGGCGCCGGGCATAGGCTTGCTGGGACAAGCCAAGGGCCAATATACTTTCAGCAGCCATATGAAGTGGCTTCCGGCGGTTTTGCTGGGCTACTTTGCGGCCATCGGCGTGCATTTTCTGGTTAACGCCGGTTCCTTTTAATCCTGACTTGAAATTTGGAACGCTTAGCCATGTCTATTCAACACGCAACTGTGTCTACTCAGCCAAGTCACTCCAAACAACAACTGGCCGGCTTGGCATTGAGTGCAATAGGCGTGGTGTTCGGCGACATCGGCACCAGCCCTCTATATGCGCTCAAGGAAGTCTTCCACGGCGGCGTGCCGATCGATCACATCCATGTGCTCGGTGTGCTGTCGCTGGTTTTTTGGTCGTTGACGCTGGTGGTTACGACCAAATACGCGATCTTCATCATGCGCGCCGACAACAAAGGCGAGGGCGGCATTATGGCGCTGATGGCGCTGGCATTGCACGGTTCCCGGGATAATCCGGGCCGGATGCGCTTTATCGTCACCATCGGCCTGCTCGGCGCGGCGTTATTCTACGGAGACGGCATGATCACGCCGGCCATTTCCGTACTCAGCGCGGTCGAAGGCTTGGGCATTGCCGCCCCGCCGTTAGCCCATCATGTGGTGCCGATTACCGTTGCCGTGCTGGGCGGATTGTTTGTGTTGCAGACCAAGGGTACAGGCCATGTCGGCAAACTGTTTGCGCCGATCATGTGTTTCTGGTTCGGGACACTGGCTGTCCTGGGCGTTATCAATATTACTCACGCGCCCAGCGTGCTGGTTGCGATTAATCCTTATTTTGCCGTGCATTTGCTGATCGAATTGGGCTGGCATGGCTTTCTGATCATGGGCGCCATCGTATTGACTATTACGGGCGCCGAAGCGCTGTATGCCGATATGGGGCATTTCGGCCTGAAGCCGATACGCTATGCCTGGTTCAGCTTTGTATTTCCGGCCCTGCTGCTGAATTACTTTGGCCAGGGCGCGCTGCTGCTCGAGCATCCCGAAGCGATACAAAACCCGTTCTATCTGCTCGCCCCGACCTGGGCTCTGTATCCGTTGCTGCTGCTGGCGACGCTCGCCGCCGTCATTGCCTCGCAAGCGGTCATTTCCGGCGCCTTTTCCGTGACGCGGCAGGCCATACAGTTGGGTTATTGCCCGCGCATGCAGATTCTGCATACCTCGGGCGAGGAGATGGGGCAGGTCTATATCTCGGTGGTCAACTGGCTGCTGATGGTTTCAGTATTCGTGCTGGTGCTGAGCTTCCAGTCCTCGTCGGCGCTGGCTTCGGCCTATGGCATTGCCGTGACAGGCACCATGATTGTCGACACCGTGCTGGCGTTCATCGTCATCAAGGCACTCTGGAAATGGAACAAAATCACCAGCATCACTTTTTTGTCGGTTTTCCTTACCATCGATTTCCTGTTCCTGTCATCGAACAGTCTGAAAATTCCGACCGGCGGCTGGTTGCCGCTGCTCATCGGTACGGTGCTGTTTCTGATCATGACGACCTGGATCAAGGGCCGCGAACTGTTGGCGGCGTATCTGGATGAAAAACGGGTACTGTTCGAGGAACTGGAAGAAAAAATATTGGATAAGTCCCTGGTGATGGTGCCGGGTTCGGCCATGTATCTGGCCAAGAATCTGCATGGCGTTCCGCAGGTGATGGCGCACAACCTTGAGCACAATCATGTCTTGCACGAGCAAGTCATGGTGCTGACGGTCGTGACCAAGGAAGAGCCTTATGTGGACGAAGCGCATCGCGTCAAAATCCGGACTTTCGGACAAAGCCATAATTACCATCGCGTAAAGCTTTATTTCGGCTTTCAGCAAACGCCCGACGTGCGCCGCGCTCTGGAATTATGCAGGCAGCACGGCTTGGCTATCGATCCCGAGCAGACTTCGTTTTTCATCGGCAGCGAGCGGGTTTCTTTCCGGCGTAAAAGCCCGATGCCGCGATGGCGCCGGCCGCTGTTCAGCTTTTTATTCCATAACTCATCCAGCGCGATAGAGTTTTTTAAAATTCCAGTCGGGCTAGTCATCGAATTGGGCATTCGTATTGAACTTTAAAGAAAAAGGCATCATTTATCCGAGCGATCTTAAATAAAATGCCTTTAAGATTTGAACAATAAAGCCATGCAAAATCCGCCAACGCTAAAAAAACGTCCGACATTTCTCGACAAACTGCCGCGCGGCCGTGAATTGCGAGGTTATGCTTGGGGCATAGCTGCGCCGTTTGTCTGTACGCTGATCAACTGGCCATTGCAGAATGTTTTGGGTGAAGCCAGCATTTTGATGATTTATCTGCTGGGCGTATTTCTCGTGGCAAACCATTTCGGCCGCGGGGCGTCTATTTTGGCTTCGCTGTTAAGTGCGCCTTTATTCGCTTTTTATTTTGCCAGGCCGATTTTTTCGCTCGCGATCTCCGACCTTGAGAACATCGTCGGCTTGGGGGCGATGATAGTCGTCGCTAACCTGACCAGCAATTTGCAGGATAAGGCACGCCTGCAAGCCGAACTGGCCCGGCAGCGGGAGAGTCGCACCGAAGCCTTGTACCGGTTAAGCCAGGCGTTAGCGGAAACCGGCAATCAGGAAAATGTTGCCGTCGTTGCCGTGCAGCATATTCACGATCAATTCGGGGCCATGTCCGTATTGTTGTTTGCTGATGAACAAGGCCGTCTGGCTTATCCTGAGGCCGAACCGCTTCCTTTTTCGCTGCGCGCTGCCGATTTGGCTGATGCGCAGCGGGCGTTTAAGCTCGCTAAGGTTCAGCATTGGCGTAATGGCTGCGCCCCGTTTTATTACCCATTAATGCGATCACAAACCGTATTGGCGGTTCTGTCCATAAGTTTTAAGACAAGCTCGATCGATTCCGACCCGCAGCTCAGTGCATTTTTCGACACATTCTGCAGCCTGATTACCCAGACCCTGGAACGGTTGTATTTGGCAGGGCAGGCCAGAGACGCCACATTGCAGGCTGAAACCGAATCCTTACGCAATGCATTGCTGAGCGCCATATCGCATGATTTGCGCACGCCCCTGACCCGTATCAGCGGTGCCGCAAGCACGCTGATAGAAAGCTGCAGCGAGTGTTTGGAGGAAGAAAAGCAGGATTTGGGCAAGGTCATTCTGGAGGAAGCTCAGCGCATGTCGGATCTGACCAGCAAGATTCTCAATATGGCAAGGTTGAGCAGCGGCGAAATCATTCTGCATCAGGACTGGAACGCGGTTGAAGAGATTGTCGGCGGCGCATTGACCCGCCTGGATAAAAACCTGCAGGGCAGGCCGGTACGCACACAGTTGCCTGGCAGCCTGCCGCTGGTGTGGATAGATGCCGTACTGCTGGAACAGGTACTGGTCAATTTGATCGAAAACGCCATCAAATACACGCCGCCGGGCAGTCCTATCGATATAAGCGCCGAGCTGTTGCCGGCCACGGTGCGGCTGACTGTATCCGATTACGGCGACGGCATACCGAAAGGCATGGAGGAAAAATTGTTCGATAAATTCTACCGGCATGAGACTGAAACCCAGACAAGCGGCGTCGGATTGGGGCTGGCATTATGCCGGGCCATCGTCGAAGCCCATGGCGGCGCCATAAAGGCGGCCAATCTGGCCGGCAAAGGCGCGGCATTCATGATCGATTTGCCGATGCGCGAACCGCCCTCGTTAAATTGGGATAAGGCTGAGAGCGCTACAGCATGAACGAAATTCCTCCATTGATTTTGTTGATCGAAGACGATCCGCAAACCCGGCGCTTTCTAAAAAGCAATCTCATGCATAGAGGCTGGCGCATCCTTGAAGCCGATAATGGCAAGACCGGGCTGGCTCTGGTCCATAGCGACAATCCCGATTTGATGATCCTGGATTTGGGCCTGCCTGACATGGATGGCATTTCGGTCATGAAAAAGCTGCGGCAAGTGTCTGATTTGCCGGTGCTGATATTGTCGGCCCGCAGCCAGGAGCAAAACAAGATTCTGGCGCTGGATGCCGGCGCGGACGACTATCTGACCAAACCGTTCGGCACCGGTGAACTGCATGCGCGCTTGCAAGCCCTGCTGCGCCGGACCAAACGGGCTGTCAGCAGCGAAGTCTTTGAAACCGGCGAATTGAAAGTCGATCTGGTGAATCGCAAAGTCTTCATTTCCGGCAATGAAGTGCGCGTTACCCCGATCGAATTTCGGCTATTAAGCATCCTGATCCGTCATGCCGGGCTGGTCGTCAAGCATCATGAACTGCTCAAGGAGGTATGGGGCAGCGAGCATATCAATGATCAGCATTATCTTCGGATTTACATGGGCCAACTGCGCCACAAGCTGGAAATCAATCCGGCCAGGCCCCGCTACTTGCTGACTGAGGTTGGCGTTGGTTATCGGTTGGCTGTTGATCAGGATGAAGAGTAAATGATCACTGTGCAGGGTGGGGCTACAACCCCCGTCCTGCTTGAGTTCAAATAGGGTTGGATATCTCCCCGGATTCCAATAAGAGCCTTATTCTTTATTGCCTATTTAGCATGTTACCCAATTTAGAAAACTGGATTTCGAAGAATATTTTAAATGCTTAGGTTGAGATAGAGTATAGAATATCCAGATCTAGATAACTCGTTAGATCAGAGTCGAACGCAAATGGAGGTTGAAAGTGACAAGTAATCAATTAAAAGACCGTGAACTTTTTGAAAGTGCAATCAGAGCTTTAGAGGCAGAAATTGCGAATATAGGAGTTCATTTGACAGTAGACTCATCTGCGAGGCAGACATATACAAAGCAAATCCATGCAATGTCAACGGAATTAAGGACGATGGCATCCACTGGAAAGATAAGCTGGGCACAAGCAGCTCAACAAGCAAATGAGGCCAGAAACCTTATTATGGAGGTTATCAGAACAAGAAGCACTCCAGTTGGGTTAGCCATTGCCCAGAGTATGAAGCGTCAAGGAAGAACTTTAAACGAGCTTGTAGCTAAAAAACTCAAAATTTATATGGAGGTGCAGCTGCATTCGATAATCTGACAGTACAGCAACAAAATAAAGTTTTCTCTGAGATAGTAAAATCAGCGGGTAAATCAGAGCCTAAAGTAACAGCTGCGATGCAGAAGCTTTCTCATGCTGGTAGGGGGTTGATATTTTTATCAATTGCTTTATCTGTGTATACGGTTGCAACTGCAGAAAACAAGTTTGATGCTGCAGGCAAGGAAGTTGCTGTTACAGGGGCAGGAATTGGTGGAGGGATAGTGGGCGGAGCGCTTGCAGGTCTAGCCTGTGGACCAGGGGCGCCTGTTTGCGTCACAGTAGGAGCCTTTGTTGGCGGAGGTTTAGCGGCTTTTGGTATGGGTTTTATCTGGTAGGAGTTAAACGATGAAACTGCTCGATCAAAAGGAATTTTCTACAAAGTTGGTTTCTGAATCTACGGAAACAGAATCTCCTAAAAGTCAAGTGCTGGTTAATGGAGAAGCGGTTGATTCATTTATTGATGGGGCTACATTTGAAGCCTGTATTAAATATGAAGAGTTCTATTTAGTCTTCACAACAAATGACTGTCCCTACGAAGAGTCGCTAAATATTAGTCTTCTTGATTACCAATATCACGTTCTGGACCATGCGGTTTTAGTCTGGCCGTATGCCACTGGAAAGTTTAGGTTATTAGATATAGTTCAGCCTAATTTAGTGACTTTTGAGTTCTTCGGTGAAACTACCTGGAAAGTCGATCTTTATCCGCATAAGCGATTCATAATCCCCTTCTTTTCGGAGCCAAGTGGAGTATGGAGAAAATTCAAACTAGGCCATTATTTTAAAGTCAGTGGAAAACCAATACCGCAAAACGCGTAAGGTGGATTCGCGCCAGCAATTCCGCCACCATCGAAGCCGACTAATCCGAATTTCTCTCGAATCTTCCCGAACAGATGATGCTTTCCCGGTTTTTTGATCGTTGCTTTGTTCGTGCGGCATGGCTACGTCGCTGAACCTCAAATTCAAGGGTTCAAATAGGGTTGGATATCTCCCGGATTCCAATAAGAGCCAATTTCAATTACCGCGCAGGACGGGGTTGGAAATCCCGTCCTGCTTGAGCATACAGGAATCCCGATTTCCCGTTAATGCAGCAGAGACAACAAACTCACCATGCCCCAGGACAACCCGCCTGCTGCCGGGATCGTCAGAACCCAGGCCCAGACAATCCGTTCAATGATGGTGAGTTTAAGCGCGTGCGGATTCTTGGCGAAGCCCACGCCCATGATTGCAGTTGAAATGCTATGGGTAGTGGAAACGGGCATGCCAAAGTGGGCTGCGGTCAGCAGGATTGTCGCGGAACTGGTCTCCGCCGCGAAACCGTTGATCGGATGCAGTTTCACCATCTTGTGGCCAAGCGTTTTGATAATGCGCCAGCCGCCCACCGCAGTGCCCAACGCCATGACTATGGCGCAGGCAAATACAACCCAGGCATCGATATCTTTCTCTCCGCCATCCGGCCGCAGGAATTCGGCCCAGGCCGGCAGTTGATCGAGCGTGCCCGCGCTATTGGCGGCAAAAATCGCCAGGGCGATAATGCCCATGGTTTTTTGGGCATCGTTGGTACCGTGGGCAAATCCCATGTAACCGGCCGATAAAAGCTGGGCTTTCCCAAAGACGACGTTAATCCATTTCGGACGCGCCATGCGCGCCAAGACCCCGCCCGCGGAATTCATGCCGCTGACGATGGCCATCAGGGCGCCCATGATGATGACGCCCAAAGTAAAACCGGCAATGGGCGAACTGACCATAGGGATCACTACTTTCCAGAGCAAACCTTTGTTCTCTGTCCAGACCGCCGCGGTTTTCGACCAGATCAACACATCGAAATTATTGTGCCCTGCCGCAACCGCTGCGCCGCACAGGCCGCCGATCAAGGCATGGCTGGAAGAGGAAGGCAGGCCCAGCGCCCAGGTGATCAGGTTCCAGATGATCGCGCCGGCCAGCGCGCAGATCAAGACTTCGGAGGTGATGTTTACCAGGCTGGTGTCGACCAATCCCGACGAAATGGTTTTCGCCACTGCCGTACCGGAAAACGCGCCGACCAGATTGGTGACTGCGGCGAGAATGACCGCCTGCGTCGGCGTCAGTACTTTGGTGGCCACAACCGTGGCAATCGAGTTCGCGGTGTCGTGGAAGCCGTTGATGAATTCAAAAATAAGCGCTGCCAGGATGACAAGCAAGAGCAGAGTCAGCATAGCAACCTTTTATGAATTTTTCAGAACGATGTGATAAATGACATTGCCCGCGTCTCGGCAACGGTCGATCGCTTTTTCCAGAATCTGAAACAAATCCTTTTTTACCAGATAGCGGATCGGATCGGTTTCGTTGACATAAACATCCCGGTATAGATCAAGGATTTGACGGTCAGCTTCGGCTTCAATGGCTTGCAGCTTATCGTTCAGTTTTTTGGTCCGATCCAGGTCCATTCCTGCACGCAGCAGTTTGACCATTTGTTCCAGGACTTCGCAGGCCTGTTCCAGCATGGCGGCGCGGCTGGTGAAATCCACATCGCCAATTCGATCTATGGCTAATGTATACCGTTCCGCGAACTTTTCCACGACTTTGGGGATTTTATAGAGGGCTCTGTTAAGGGCCTCAATGTCTTCACGATCGAGCACCGTCACAAACGTATTGACTAATTCTTCACTGATTTGCCCGAATAAATCCTTTTCCTGGCGGCGGGCCTGTTTGAATTTTTCCAAGGATTGCTGCGAGGCGGGCGTACTTAGGAGTTCAATTAACGCCCTGGTGGACAAACGTGCGGATTCTGCACTGGCTTCGAGCAGGCCATAGAATTTATCGCCTTTGCCGAAGATGGTTTGCAATGAAAACATGTGTTTCTTTCCTGATTTTAAGCCATAAGGCATTTGTTAATTATTTCTTAATTATCGCATAACTTCCTTGTTAAATCTTGGAAGTTTTGGCTCAAAATAATAGACCATGAACTTATAAGCTAGTGATTGGATTCATGTTTCATTTCTGGCATAAGTATCGGTAACCGATCCAACGGCTGATATGTCTTGGCCCGCGGCCCCGCTTACGCAGCATCAGTCAACCCGCTCAACTCTGTGTCTTATAAGCAAACGCCGGCAGTATAATGAGGGTGCAGAGAATGTTCAGCAGCAGCCCGATAGACAGCAGCTTCCCCATGCTGGCAAGGCCCAGATGCGGTGTAAACGCCATGCTGACCAGGCTGCACATCGTAGTCAGTTCGCTGAAGACCACACCTCTCGCCGTACCGGTTCTTAATACGCTGTCTTCGTGTTCGGGACTGCGTATGCGGCTCATGATGTTGATGCCGGCATCAACGCCCAGCCCGAACAGTATCGGTATGACGATGATATTGGCGAAGTTGAACGGATTGTCCATAAGCACCGTTGAGACGCCGGTCAGGATGGCCGTGGTTACCAGCGGCAGCAGAATCAACAGCGCATCCTTGGCGCTTCTCTGCGTGAACAGCAAAACCAGAATGATGGCCGCCACCGCGCCGGCCAGCGCCTGTTGAAAGGCTTTCACTATCGCAGTGCCCGATTCCAGATAAATGACCGGCAGGTCCGTGGCGTGAGGCGCTATCTGACGAACTTCCTTGATGAACGCTTTCAGGTTTTTTTCATCGTTGAGATCCTTGCTGGGCGTAACCTGGATTCTGTAAACGCCATCCTTGCTGAGCCAGCGCTCGGCCAGATCGCGGGGCAGCGTGTCGATCGTGACCGGGCCAGGGCTCAGTCCTTTCAGCAACGTGTTCATGGTTTGCGGCAGCGTGCCCAGCAGGCTGCGCTGCAATTTATCCAGGGTGGCCTTTTTTTCCGGTTCGGATTCGGATTTCAGCACGGCAATCAGCGACTCCACTTCCTGGAGCAACAGACGCAGGTTTGCCGCCAGCTGGCCGTCCGGTTTTTCCTTCAAATGCTGTTCGATGGCCTGCTTGAACTTTTCCAGCGCCGCCATGTTGTTCTCGATGCTGTCCTGATGAGGCGGCGGGAAAGTAGTCAGCTGGAGCCCCATAACCAAAGACAGGTCTTCGATGAGGGCCAGCTTGGCTTCCTCATCGGCGGGAATATAATCAAATATCGTGATCGCGTTTTCGACCGTTTCCAGCTTTTTCAGTTTTTCTGCCATGGCGAGCGCCTCATCTTTATTTTTCGTCATCACCGTCAGGGTCATCGGGGAGGTATCCTGGGTTTTCAGCAACTCCCGGAACGTAACGACGGATTCGGACTTGGGATCGCGCAGATTGAGCGGATTGATATCGAACCGGGCCTGAGTCAGCAGGCCCAGTCCGACCACTATCAAGGCGGCCGTTGTCCACTTGACCAGGGCCGCATGTTCGATCGGAAAGCGGTAAACCCAGTCCGGGAACAGATGAGCGGATTTTTTTTCTGCCGGCCCGGAATTCAGCGGGAACAGCTTCAGCATGGCCGGCAGCACTGTCAGCGTGATCAACAGGGAAATAAAAATGCCCGCGCCGGCGATGGCACCCAGTTCGGAAACGCCGGTGTATTGGGTAGGGATGAAGGAAAAAAAGCCCGTCGCCCCCGTGATCGCGCATAGGGTGATGGGCGGGGCGACTCTGTGCACGGCTTCGGTCAGCGCTTGCCGCCGGGACAGGTTTTGCCGCAACAGCTCCCGATAGCGCATGCATACCTGAACCGCATAGTCATCGCCGATGCCGATATATAAAGCCGCAAACGAGATGGAGATGAGGTTCAGATTGCCGAAAGCCAGCGTGGCGAAGCCGAAAGTCAGCATCAAGCCCATGGTCAGGACGCCTAATGTAGCCAGTGTCAACTTGAAAGAGCGGAAGCCGATCAGTAAAGACAGAAAGACCAGCAGGAACGAAAACGCCGAGGCCATTTCGGCGCTGTAAGTCACCGTGGCCAGTTCATCATGTTCCAGCACGACCTCGCCGGTCAGCCGTACATTGACGCCGGGAAAGGTTTGCTCGGCTTTATCCGCAATAGCCCGCACCGCCGCCAGCGGCTTCTCGGCCGGCATCAATTCGTTAAATTCCAGGTGCGGCTTGAGCAGTACGAAGCGCCGGGTGCTCAACAAATCATTGTCTTCGCCCATCATCATTTGCTGCCAGGACAACTGATAGGTTTTACCTTCGATCGCGGCCCGGATCGCCAGGCGTATTTTATCCAGCATGGGATTCAGGTCGACCGGCAGCTCATGCGCTTCCTCGGTGAGAGCCTGCCCGAGAATGAGCCATAGCTCTTTCAGACTGTTGTCCTTGGAGAGCGCGCCGATAAAGGGTTGGGCTTCCGTCATTTTGCCGGCCAGATTCTGGACATCTTTAAGATCCGGGTAGAGCAGGCCGTGCCGGTCGAAAAACTCCCCTGATCCGGGGATGTAAACCGATTGTATCTGTTTTTCACGGCTGAACTGCGCCCCGAGATAGTCCAGCGCTTGAGTGGCCTGTTCCGGCGTCCAGGCATCGACAACGACCAGGATCGCCTGATCATCCTGCGGAAAGGTCTTGATGAAGCGTTCCCGATCTTTTTGAAACTGCAGATCCTTCGACAGTATGTCGGTCGTATCGGCATCGACGCCCATATGCTTGGCCGTATAATACAGGCTGAATCCGCAAAGCAGCAGGACCAGCAGTATCAGCGTTTTCGGGTAACGCAGCAAGCGGCTATCCAGGTTGGTGATAAACTGACCATAAACTTCGGTAACTTTTTTCATACAGTACCTTCGTTTTTATTGTCGGGGCAGAATCAAAGGCTACTTTTCTGTCCTAAGCCATTTGACTATGAACTGCAAGAATTTGCGCAATTCCTCAAACACCAAAACGGACGAGGCAACGGCAAAGGCAAGGAGCCAGTCTGCCGGTTTCAACGCCGTGGTATGGAAAACGGCCTGAGCCGGGGACCAATGCACGGCCAGTACCTGCAGCAGCACAACGCCGAAAAGGGCAAGCCAGAGCATGCGGTTGGCAAAGAAATGCCGGTTGAACGTCGTCATCCTTTCGGCGCGCGCGTTGAACACGTTGAACACCTGAAACAGCACGAACGTCGTGAAAGCCAGTGTCGCGGCATAGCCGGCCGGGCCGGTTTGCAGGCCGTGATAAAGAATGGCCAATGTGCCGACCGCCATGGTCAGACCGTAAGTGAACAGATTGCCCAGACGCCGCCAGGACAGGATGGGCGCGTTCGGATCGCGCGGCACTTCCTTCATGCTGCCCGGCCGCACGGGGTCGATGCCGAGCGCCATGGCCGGCGGCCCGTCCATGATGATATTGATCCACAGCAATTGCACGGCCGTGAACGGGGCCGGCAGATTCAGCAGCGGGGCGCTGGCTACGGCCAGGATGGCGCCGATATTGGTCGAAAGCTGGAAACGGACGAATTTGATCATGTTGTCGTAAATGCCGCGCCCTTCCTTGACCGCTTTGACGATCGTGGCGAAATTGTCATCGGTCAGCACCATCGTGGCCGCTTCCTTGGCGACATCGGTGCCGGTGACGCCCATGGCGATGCCGATGTCGGCGCTTTTCAGGGCCGGCGTATCGTTGACGCCGTCGCCGGTCATGGCGACGACATGGCCGTCGGCCTTCAGGGCTTTGACGATGCGGACTTTCTGCTCCGGCGCCGTGCGCGCAAAAACGCCGATCTTTTCAATGCGGCCAGCCAGCGCTTCATCGTTCAGATCGGCCAGTTCCAGTCCTTCGATGACGCCGCCTGTCAGTCCCAGTTCCTGTGCAATGGCTTTGGCCGTCACTTGCTGGTCGCCCGTGATCATCTTGACTTCGATGCCCGCTTGCCGGCACAGGGCGATCGCATTGCGCGCTTCGGGCCTGGGCGGATCCATCAGGCCGATCAGCGCGACAAAGGTCAGCTCCGCCATGTAATGGAACAGGTCGTGGTCCCCGGCAAACCGGTCGACCGGCAGCGTTCTTTCGGCCACGGCCAATACGCGCAGGCCCGTAGCGGCCATGGTTTTGTTGACGGCCAGCAGTTCGTCGTTACGGAGCGGGGCGGGCTTGCCTTCGGTATCGAGCATCGCAGTGCAGCGGTTCAGGATTATTTCGGGCGCTCCCTTAACGAATACCTTGACGTGGCCGCCGTTGCGATGAAAGGTCGCCATGAATTTATGCTCGGCGTCGAAAGGCAGTTCGACCAACCGCGGCAGTTGGGCGAGCGCCTCTTTTTTGCCGATGCCGCCCTTGGCAGCCAATGCCAGCAGGGCGCCTTCCATCGGATCACCGACGACTTGACCGTCATGCAGATGGCTGTTATTGCACAGCGCCAGCGGCAGCAGCAGATTCGACAGATTCCCGTTATGGCCGGCTTCGGCCGAAATCGTGCCGTCAAGGTCATAGCCTTCGCCGCTGATAGAGTAATTCCGGCCCTGATAAAAGACCGAGCGCGCCGTCATCTGGTTGACCGTCAGCGTGCCGGTTTTGTCGGTGCAGATCACGGTTGTGCAGCCCAGCGTTTCGACGGCCGCAAGGCGCTTGATGATCGCGCGCTGCCGGGCCAAACGATGCATGCCCAGCGCCAGCGTGACGGTGACAACGGCCGGCAGCCCTTCCGGTATGGCGGCCACGGCCAGCGCAATGGCCGTAAATGCGGTTTCTATCAGCGGTTCGCCGCGCCACAATGCGCTCACGAACAGGCCGATAATCACGAGTAACGCGATCAGAGCCAGCCGCTTGCCCAGGCCGTCCAGCTGTATTTGCAGCGGCGTCTCGCCGTCTTCGGCCTGTGCGAGCAATCCCGCCAGCCGGCCGATTTCGGTGTCCATGCCGGTCGCGGTCACGACCATTTCGGCGCGGCCGCGCGTGACGGCATTGTTCATGTAGACCATGTTGTTGCGTTCGGCCAGCGGTAAAAGCTCGGGCAGCGGCTGGATCTGCTTGGCAACCGGTATCGATTCGCCGGTCAGCGAAGATTCATCAACCTCCAGCGTGTGGGCTGAGATGATGCGGCCATCGGCCGGGATCTTATCGCCGGCGTCGAGAATCACGATATCGCCCGGCACGAGCTGCTCCACCGGCAGATCCCGGTTACGGCCTTCGCGGCGGACTTCAGCCTGCAGCGCCAGCATTTTTTTCAGCGCCGCCAGTGATTGTTCGGCCTGAAATTCCTGATAGAAGCCCAGGAAGGCATTGATGATGACCACTACCAGAATCACGGCGCCGTCCGTGATATCGCCGACGGCCGCGGCCAGCAGGGCGGCGGCGATCAGTACCACGATCAGAAAGCTCTTGAACTGCGACAAAAGCAGCAGCCAGGCAGGTTTGGGCGGTTTTTCGGCAAGCTTGTTGGGACCGTATCGTTTCAGCCGTTCTGCCGCCTCGGTCTGGCTGAGCCCTTCGGCCTGAACCGATGCCAGCTCCCGCAGCACCTGTTCGGCGCTCATGCCGTGCCAGGCAGGCGCCTCGCCGCTTGGCGCAGGCGCTTCGGCTACGCTCCGGTAACGCCGCCGGCTGTAAATGAACAGGATTCCGGCAATCAAGATAAAAAGGGCGGCTACAATGGCCCAGACCGGCGTCGGCTGGCTCAGCACATCGCTGAGCAAGAACATGACTTTATCGAACGAAATCATTCGGATCCTTGTTATTCTTTTTGATGAAGGTGATTTACAACAAAGATTGGATGACAGGAGTCGGCGAAACGTTCCGGAATAACGCAGGAAGCCGAACCAGACAAAGGCGGGCTGATTTGGCAACTCCTCATTTCGAAGCTGCTGATGCCGGGCGGGCTTGCGCCATTTCAGCATTGTCGGCTGGGTAGCTAAACCCAGCATTTCCAAGCCACTTATGCCGGGTTTCCGCTAAAGCTTCAACCCAGCCTACGAGGGCTTGCGCCTTAACAGTTAAATCAGTACATTGCCCTAACGGATTTATTGCGAGGATATCATGCCGTCCAACCTATTCAAGCCTATCGCCTTAGTCGCGCTCTTGTTGGCCGGAGGAATGGCCGGTGCCCAGGAGCCGGCCGTTCTGACGCTGGAAGCCGCGGCCGAACTGGCCGTCCGGGATAATCCCGATCTGGCGCAGATGCTGGCCCGCGCCAGGGCAATGGCGGACATTCCCTCGCAGGCCGGCACCTTGCCGGACCCCGAACTCAGCTTCAGCGCTATGAGCCTGCCCGTAGACAACTTCGATACCCGGCAAGAGGACATGACCCAGCTTCTGGTCGGCATCACGCAGGCGATTCCATTCCCGGGCAAATTGGCCCTGCGCGAACAGGCGGCCGCCTACGAAGCGGCCGCGGCAGCGCACAACGCGGCCGAAGTGCGCCGGCGCCTGCTCAGCGACGTCAAGGTCACCTGGTGGCTGATCTTCTATCTGGACCGCGCGCTCGGCATCGTCGATAACAACCAGTCCCTGCTGCATCAGTTCGTCGATATCGCCCGGACCAAATATGAAGTCGGCGAAGGCCTGCAGCAGGACGTTCTGCTGGCCCAGCTGGAATTGTCCAAGCTGCTCGACCAGAAAATAAACCTGGCCGCCTTGCGGCGCAATGCGGCGGCCAAGCTGAATGCACTGCTGGACAGGCCGGCTAACGGCGATCTTGAACTGCCGGCTGATGTTGCGATGCAGCTGCCGGCCGTGTTGCCGGAAGATAAGCTTTATGCGCAGGCCGAAGCGTCGAGAGCCATGCTGGAAGGCGGACGCCAGGATATCAATGCCGCGCAGTCGCGGCTGGAGCTGGCAAAAAAAGATTATCTGCCCGATTTCATGGTCGATGCGTCCTATGGTGCGCGCGATGACACCCTGGCCGGCGACCGGCGCTCGGATTTATTGAGTCTGGGGGTGCGCGTCAATGTGCCGATCTTCGCGGCTCAGAAACAAGCCAAAGCTGTCGATCAGCGTACCAGCGAACTGATGCAGCAGAAATATGCGCTGCAGGATCAATGGAACAATGTCCGTTCGCAGATCTCGCAAAGTTACAGCGATTACCGGCGCGCCAGGGAGCAGTTCGTGCTGTTTGAAACCGGCATCGTGCCGCAGGCGCAGCAGACCGTCGCTTCCATGCTGAGCGGTTACCAGGTCAACAAAGTCGATTTTCTTAACCTGGTGCGCAGCCAGATCACGCTGTTCGATTACCAAACCCAATACTGGAAGGCTTTTACCGAGGCCAATCAGTCATTGGCACAATTAAGCGCCGCCGTCGGCAGTGATGAGATTTATGAATAAACAGACAGTCATAACCGCTATTTTAATGCTGGCGCTGGGCGCCGGCGGCGGCTACTGGCTGGCGAGCCGGCAAATGGTTCACGAACAGTCGGCTGTCGCGCCGGCAGCGCCTAAAAAGCCGCTGTTTTACCGCAACCCGATGAATCCGGATGTGACTTCGCCGGTGCCGGCCAAGGACAGCATGGGCATGGATTATGTTCCGGTCTATGCCGAGGAAGAGGAAGCTGCCGAAAAGCCGGGCACCGTCAAAATCGACCCTGCGACGACGCAGGACATCGGCGTACGCACCGCCAAAGCAAGCCGGCAAACACTGTCGCAGGAGATTCGCGCGGTAGGGCGCGTGGCTTATGACGAAGAGCGTATCGTGCGCCTGCATCCGAAAACGGAAGGCTGGATCGAGAAGATGTCGGTCGATAAGACCGGCCAGTGGGTCAAGAAAAATACCGATCTGCTGAGCATTTATTCGCCGCAGCTGGTGGCCAGCCAGCAGGAGTATGTGCTGGCCTTGAAGAATCTCGAAGTCCTGAAGCAAAGCCCGATAGCAGAGATCCGGCGCGGCGCCGAGGAACTGGTCAACAGTTCGCGCGAACGCCTGAAACTGCTGGATGTGCCGGAGCATCAATTGCACGATCTGACGCACACGCATGAAATCAAAAAGAGCCTGCATATTCACACGCCGGCGGCCGGCATCGTGATCGAGATCGGCGCGCGTGAAGGCCAGTATGTCACCCCGGCCACGCAATTGTATATGATCGCCGACCTCAGCAAGGTCTGGGTGTATGCCGACATTTACGAATACGAACTGCCCTGGGTCAAGGAAGGCGATCCGGTGGAAATGCGGCTGGCCGGCATACCCGGCAAGGTTTTCAAGGGTCATCTGGCGTTCATCTATCCGTATGCCGAGGCCAAAACGCGCACGATCAAAGTGCGGCTGGTCTTTGACAATGCCGAGCTGCTGCTGAAGCCGGATATGTTCGCCGAAGTCACGATTCAGGCCGGCAGGCGGCAGGAAGCCTTGGTTGTTCCGACCGAGGCCGTGGTTCGTTCCAGTGCCGGCGACCGGGTTTTTGTCGTGAAAGGCGAAGGCCGGTTTGAGCCGCGCACGGTCAGGCTGGGACTGGCCTCAAACGGTCACGTCGAAATACGCGAAGGCTTGGCCGAGGGCGAAGCCGTCGTGACATCGGCGCAGTTCCTGATCGATTCCGAGTCCAATCTGCGCGAAGCGACGGGCAAGATGATGGCGCCCGAGCCATCACAACAGGCACCGCATCAGCATGATTAGCCGCGTCATCAGCCTGTCGCTGAGCAACCGCCTCATGGTGCTGATGGCGGCCCTGATTCTTGCTACGGCGGGGATCTGGTCGTACCGGCACATGCCGCTCGATGCGATTCCGGACCTGTCCGATGTGCAGGTGATCGTGTTCACGGACTACGCCGACCAGGCGCCGCAGGTCGTCGAGGACCAGGTCACGTACCCGCTGACGACGGCCATGCTGGCCGTGCCGCATGCCAAGGTCGTGCGCGGCTATTCTTTTTTCGGCCTGTCGTTCGTCTACATCATTTTCGAGGACGGCACGGATATTTATTGGGCCCGGTCGCGGGTGCTGGAATACCTGAATTACGTCAGGGAGCGGCTGCCGCAGGGCGTGACGCCGACGCTGGGGCCGGACGCCACCGGCGTCGGCTGGATTTATGAATACGCGCTGGTCGACAAAACCGGCCGCCATGACCTGGCGCAGCTTCGCTCGATTCAGGACTGGTATCTGCGCTACCCGCTGCAGACCGTGCCCGGCGTCGCCGAGGTGGCGTCGGTGGGCGGCTTCGTCAAGCAGTATCAGGTCGAAGTCGACCCCAACGCATTGCAGGCCTACCAGATTCCGCTGTCGACCGTCGTCACGGCCATCAAGCGCTCCAACAACGACGTCGGCGGCCGCCTGCTGGAAATGGGCGAGACCGAGTACATGGTCAGAGGGCTGGGCTACATCAAATCGATAGCGGATCTTAAAACCATCCCGGTCGGCGTCGATGCCAACGGCACGCCCATCCGCCTGCAGGATGTCGCGCGCATCCAGATCGGTCCGGAATTGCGGCGCGGCCTCGTGGAACTGAACGGCGAGGGCGAAGTCGCGGCCGGCGTCGTCATCATGCGCTTCGGCGAGAATGCGCTGGCGACCATTGAAGGCGTGCGCGCCAAACTGGAGGAACTCAAGAAAGGGCTGCCCGAAGGCGTCGAAATTGTCAGTGTTTATGACCGCGGCAGCTTGATAGAACGCGCCGTCGATACGCTCAATGAAGCCTTGACCCAGGAGCTGGTCATCGTCTGTCTCGTGATCGCGCTGTTTCTGCTGCACTTGCGCTCGTCGCTGGTCATCATCGTCAGCCTGCCGCTCGGGATTCTGGCTGCGTTCATCATCATGCGCTGGCAGGGCCTGAACGCCAACATCATGTCGCTGGGCGGCATCGCGATCGCAATAGGCGACATGGTCGACGGCGCCATCGTCATGGTCGAGAATGCGCACAAGCACCTGGCCGAGGCGGCGCACAGGAAGCAGGGCGAACTGACTGCGCGCGAGCGCTGGCAGGCTATCGGCAACGCTTCGCGCGAGGTCGGCCCGGCGCTGTTTTTCTCGCTGCTGATCATTACCGTCTCGTTCATCCCGATTTTCGCGATGGAGGCTCAGGAAGGGCGGCTGTTCAGCCCGCTGGCGTTTACCAAATCCTATGCGATGGCCGCGGCGGCGATACTGACTGTTACGCTCGTGCCGGTACTGATGGGCTATTTCATCCGCGGCCGTATCATTCCCGAGCATAAAAATCCGGCCAACCGCTTCCTGCATTTTCTGCACGCGCCGGTCCTGAGACTGGCGATGCGCTGGCGCGGCCTGACGATCCTGCTGGTTGTGCTGCTGATGGTGACGACGCTGTACCCGTTGTCGAAGATTGGCAGCGAGTTCATGCCGCCGCTGGATGAAGGCGACATCCTGTATATGCCGACCACGTTTCCGGGCATTTCAATCACCAAGGCGCGCGAACTGCTGCAGCAGACCGACAAGATCCTGAAGACTTTTCCCGAAGTCGAGCGCGTGTTCGGCAAGGTAGGGCGCGCCGAGACGGCCACCGACTCGGCGCCGCTGATGATGATCGAAACGACGATCCAGTTGAAGCCCAAAAGCCAGTGGCCCGATTCCGATAAAACCACCCGGCAGTTGATGGACGAGATGAACGAGGCCATCAAATTTCCGGGCATGGCCAATGCCTGGACCATGCCGATCAAGAACCGCATCGACATGCTGTCGACCGGCATCAAGACGCCGGTCGGCATCAAAGTGTCGGGGCCTGACCTGAACGTCCTGCAATCGTTATCCCAGCAGATCGAGCAGCTCATGAAAACGTTGCCCGAAACCCTGTCGGCTTACGGCGACCGCGTGGTGGGCGGTTATTTCCTGGATTTCGACATCAACCGCGAGGCGGCGGCCCGTTACGGCCTGACCGTCGGCGATGTGCAGGATGTCATCCAGAGCGCGATCGGCGGCATGAATATCACTGAAACCGTGGAAGGGTTGGAGCGTTATCCGGTCAACGTGCGCTATCCGCGTGATTTTCGCGATAATCTGGGCGCATTGCGGCGCGTGCTGGTGCCGACGCCGGCAGGCGCCCAGATACCGCTGGCGCTGGTAGCTGATTTGACGCTCAGGCGCGGCACCGACGTCATTAAAAGCGAAGGCGCGCGGCCCAATGCCTGGGTCTATGTCGATATCACGACATCCGATATCGGCGGCTTTGTGAACCGCGCCAAACAGACGCTGGCAGACAATCTGCAGATTCCGGCCGGCTATACCGTGAGCTGGTCCGGCCAGTTCGAGTATATGGAGCGCGCCGCGGAGCGCCTGCAGGTTGTCGTGCCGGTCACGCTGCTGCTGATTTTCCTGCTGCTGTATTTTACCTTCCGCAATTTCGTCGAGCCTCTGCTGGTCATGCTGACGATCCCGTTCGGCCTGATCGGCGGCATCTGGCTGATTTTTATCCAGGGATACAATCTATCGGTTGCGGTTTATGTCGGCTTTATCGCGCTGGCCGGCACGGCCGCCGAAACCGGCATCATGGTGCTGAGCTTTATAGACATGGAGATAGAGCGCCTGCGCACGCTGAAACAGGCGCCGCTGACGGCCGCCGAAATCAGGAATGCCGCCGAAACCGCGACGGCTCTGCGCGTGCGTCCCGTGTCCATAACCGCGATCTGCAATATCGTCGGCCTGATCCCGATCATGTGGGCGACAGGCAGCGGCGCCGACGTCACGCAGCGCATCGCCGCGCCGGTGCTGGGCGGCATGCTGAGCGTGCTCATGCTGAGCCTGCTGGTGTTTCCGGTGCTGTACAGTCTGGTGTTGCAGCATCAGGAAAGGCGAGTTGCATGAATTAAGTGTAGGCTGGGCTGGAGCTTTGCGGAAACCCGGCATGATCGGCCGAAATGCTGGGTTTATCAACCCAGCCTACAGCGTTTCTTTACGGTGCAAATCCGATATGCAAAACAGCAGTCAAGTTTTCAGATTCCGGTACTCAGCCAGATTAATCTCGTATTTTTTCAGCTTGCCGTAGACGGCGCGCGAAGTGATGCCCATGCTTTCGGCGATTTTGTTGACATCGCCCTGATGGGTTTTTAGCGCTGTTTCCAGATAGGCTTGCTCGACCCGGGACAGGGCGCTTTCTTTGAGATTTTTCCAGTCCTCGGCGGAGTTGGCCGTGGCCGGAACCGCCAGATCCAGTGTGGTGATTTCTTTGCCCTTGGTAAACAGCAGGCTGCGTTCGAGAATGTTTTCCAGTTCACGCACGTTGCCCGGCCAGGGGTAAGTGCGGATTTTCTGCATGACTTCGCGGCTGACCGATTCAACTTGCCTATTGTATTTTTTATTCAGACGCTGAATGATCAGTTGCACCAGGTAGGGCAGGTCCTCGGGGCGTTCGGCCAGAGGCGGAATGCCGAGCCGGACCACGTTGATGCGGAAGTACAGGTCATGGCGGAACTGGCCCTGTCTGACCAGCTCTTCCAGATCCTGGTTGGTTGCCGAAATGATGCGCAGGTCGACTGCCAGGGTTTGCTTGCCGCCGACCCGTTCCAGCTCGCCTTCCTGAAGCACGCGCAACAGACGGGTCTGCGCGGCCGGCGACAGGGAATCGACTTCATCGAGAAACAGCGTGCCGCCCTCGGCGCGCTCGAAATAGCCCTGGTGAATTTCCACGGCGCCGGTAAAAGCGCCTTTCTCGTGCCCGAACAATGCGCTTTCGATCAGGCTTTCGGGGATGGCGCCGCAATTGATCGGAATGAACGGTTTCTGGCTGCGATCGCTCATGGCATGGATGGCGCGCGCGATCAGTTCCTTGCCGACGCCGGTCTGGCCTTCGATCAGTACCGTGGCCAGCGTCGGCGCAATCACTTCGATGGATTGCAGGACTTTCTGCATGGCCGGCGATTTGGCGATGATGGCCGGCGGCTGGTGCTTTTTGGCGGTCGGCTTGGCCTGCTTGCGCCAGATTTGCAGCATGCTTTCTTCGATACGCTCCTGCAGGTCATCGATATCGCGCTTTTCCCTGATTGGGGTCGTATCGGTGTATTCAATGCCGGGGCGATCCTTGCCGGCATCGCGGTTGGTATAAACGCAAACCTCGCAGCCGCCGTGATTGCGGGCGATGCTTTTTTTGATCTCGACTTTGGCATAGCCGAAGTTTCTGGCCGCGATGCCGCCGAACACGCTCGATGTCATGCCGCATAATTCAGGAAAATTGGTCACGCGGTCGCCGAAAGGGCAGCTGGAATTGGTGACGGTAATGCAATCCTGGTTGCTCGAAGCCAGCGAAAACCGGCCGCCGATATTGTTCTTGAGCCCCAGAATCAGTTCTATGTAGCTTTCCCGATCGAGCAGGCTGTTTTTGCCGGTATCGTTGCGGTAGGTTTCCTCAAAAAAGCAGCCGGCCGTTCGGGCGATGTGTTCGATCAGTTGCTCACAGTGCTTTTGCCCCAGTTGCTCGCTGGCATGCATCAATTCCAGGATGAAAGTCTGCAGAAAAAAGACGGGTGTCAGGTCGGAAAGAGAGTTACTGCTCATAAGACTGCTCTGTGAAATGAATTTTCACACATTGAAGCATGGCTTCGCTAATCAGGTAAAGTAAAAATTTAACTTTTTGTATTTAAAGGAAAATATTACTCAAATTTACTGGCATGGAGATTGCTGTTTATTGATCGCACCTTAAAACTAATGAATATTTATCACTAAGAGTATTTAATTATGAATCAACAAAAACCGCCTTTAGATCCTCATCCTTTAAGTGAATATGTCGCCTGGGCCGGCGGCCGTAACCGTGAGCCGATTTTGGGCGTATTGAAGGAAAAACTGCCCAAAGATACGGGCCGCGTACTGGAGATGGCCAGCGGCAGCGGCATGCATATCAATTATTTCGCGCCGCATTTCGAGCATTTGCATTTCCATCCGTCCGACAAGGACCAAAGCGTTTTTGACAATATCAAACAATTGTCGATCGATCACAGCAACGACAATATTGCCGATCCGGTTCATCTGGATTTGACGGACCCGACTACCTGGTTTAATCCCGGCATGCCAGAGTCATTCTCGGCCATTTTCTGTATCAATATTTTCCAGGTTGCGCCGATTTCTATCGCTGACGGCATGATGGAATGCGCTTCCCATTTACTCAATGACAACGGTTTTCTGTTGATCTACGGACCTTTCCGGGTGGAAGGCGAGTTTACGACCGAGTCCAACAGGGAGTTCCATGACACGCTGAGTTCCGCCGGCGTCTCTGAATGGGGGCTTAAAGACATCGCTGACCTGAAAAAGGCGGCCGAAAAGCATGGCCTGGAGTTAAAGGAAAAAATCGATATGCCGGCCAACAATTTCTCGCTGATATTCGGCAGAAAGTAACTGAGGTATTTTTATGAGCAAAATACTCAATGAAGTAATGGCGGCCAACCGCGACTATGCGGCTGGATTTGATAAAGGCGATCTGCCGATGCCCCCGGGCCGGCATTTTGCGATCCTGACCTGCATGGACGCGCGCCTGGACCCGGCCAAATATGCCGGGCTTTCCGAAGGCGATGCGCATGTCATCCGCCCTGCCGGCGGCAGGGCCAGCGACGATGCGATTCGCTCGCTGGTCATTTCCTACAAACTGCTCGGCACGCGCGAATGGTTTGTCATTCATCACAGCGATTGCGGCATGGAAACGTTCACCGATGAAATCATGCGCGATCTGCTGAGCAGCAGCCTGAAAACCGCCAGCATCGATGCAAACGGCTGGCATGACTGCTGCGAAGGTCCAGGTTCGGCGGAAGGCAAGTATATCGACTGGCTGACCATTAAAGACCAGGCACAAAGCGTGCTCGAAGATGTCATACGCATTAAGTCGCATCCTTTGGTTCCGTCCGATATTCCGGTTTACGGCTATGTCTATGACGTGAAATCGGGGAAATTAATCGAAGTGCCTGAGGCAACCGAAGCGGGAAGAGTAAAATAGTGCAGCCATGTACAGCCGTTATTATTGGTGTTGGTCCAGAGCGCGGACTCGGCGCGACACTCGCCAGATATTTCGCCACAAAAGGCTTGCACGTTTTTATCGCCGGCCGTAGCGAGGATAAGCTGCATCAGGTCGCCGACGCGATCCGGCAGAAGGGGGGCTCGGTTACTTGCGTGATAGCCGATGCCACTGTCGGACGCGATGTCGGGCATTTATTCGAAACGGTTCAGCGGGAAGGCTTTCAGGTCGCTATTGCTGCCTATAATGTGGACAGCAATATTCCGGCGCCTTTGCTGGAAACCGATGAGGAAACCTTTACCAGACTCTGGCAGCAGAACTGCCTGGGCGCATTCCTGTTCGGTAAAGCCGCCGTGAATGCCATGAAGGATAGAAAGCAGGGCACGCTGTTCTTTACCGGCGCGACGGCTTCACTGCGGGCCAAGCCGCCGTTTACGGCTTTTGCCTGCGCCAAAGCCGGCGTACGGGCCTTGGCGCAGGGCATGGCACGGGAATTCGGGCCGCAGGGCATCCATGTCGTGCATGCCGTCATCGATGGTGTCATCGACGGTGACCGCGCCCGGCAGCAATTCCCGGATTACGTCAAGGCCAAGGGCAAGGAGGGTCTGTTGCAGCTGGAAGCGATTGCTCAGACTTACTGGGCTGTTCATGAGCAGCATCCGAGCGCATGGACGCACGAGCTGGATCTGCGCCCGTTCAAAGAACCGTTTTAGGAGAGTGTTATGCCGCAAACGAAGAACTGGTCCCTGCAAGGCGATTATTTCGAAACCTGCAACTGTAAAACCTCGTGTCCCTGTGTCTGGCTGCAACCGCCCAGCGAGGGCGATTGCAAGCTGCTGGTGGCCTGGCATATCGACCAAGGGCATCTGGACGGGCAATCGTTGGATGGGTTGAATGTCGCGCTGGCCTGCTATGCGCCGGGACTGATGATAGACGGCGGCTGGCAGGCGGCTTTGTATGTCGATGAGCGCGCAAGCGACAGTCAGTTTGATGCAATCGTGCAGATTTTCAGCGGCCAGAGGGGCGGTCACCCGGCTGTTCTGACCAGCTTTGTCGGCGAGATGCTGGGCGTCAAAAAAGTGAAAATCGATTATCAGGGGCAGGGCGTCAGCCGGCAGCTGACCATTCCCGGCATCGCCCAGGCCGAGATTGAAAGCATCGCGGGCATATCCGGCGGGCCGGCAACGATCAACAATCCGCCTTTGTGCGTGGTGACGAGCCATCCGTCCATTGTCAGCCGGTCAAAGCATTATCGTTATCAGGATTATGACAAGGACTGGACGTTTTCCGAGCGCAACGGCTATTTCTCGGCATTTACCTACACACCTTAACAGTTTGTTTAAAGCGCAAATACCTATTCTGGCGGCTTTACTGGCGATGATTCTTGTCGCTTGGGGCTGGCTCTTCTATCAGCACTGGCAGATGGTCTCACTGCCGATGTCGCAGATGTGGATGCCGCCCTCCGATACGGCGGCCTGGCGTGTTGCGGACTTCGCGCTGGTTTACAGCATGTGGGCGGTCATGATGGCGGCTATGATGCTGCCGTCCGCCATCCCCATGATCCTGGCTTTTCATCGTGTTTGCCGGCAGCGTATGGCAAAGCACTATCGGCTCAGTTATCTGTTTACTTTGGCCTATTTGATGATTTGGTTCCTGTTCAGCAGCGTCCTGACACTGATGCAGTGGCAGTTTCATGGCTGGTCCTGGCTGTCGCCGATGATGGACAATCAAAGCACCGTACTGGCGGTCGGCGTTTTGTTTCTGGCCGGTATCTATCAATTTATGCCGATAAAAAACGCCTGTCTGACGCATTGCAAGTCACCGATGGGTTTTCTGTTGAATGAATGGCGTGAAGGCGTTTTGGGCGCCCTGATCATGGGCCTCAGGCATGGGGCAACCTGCCTGGGTTGCTGCTGGGCGCAGATGCTGATCATGTTCGCCGTCGGGATTATGAATCTGCCTGCCATGGCGCTGATTACCCTGCTGGTTATTGCCGAGAAATGGCTGCCTGTCGAGTCGGCCGTCATCT
The DNA here is from genome assembly GCF_036553575.1 of Methylobacter sp. Wu1. Lineage (NCBI taxonomy): Bacteria > Pseudomonadati > Pseudomonadota > Gammaproteobacteria > Methylococcales > Methylococcaceae > Methylobacter > Methylobacter sp. Wu1. The sequence continues at coordinate 27,293 of NZ_JAZHOC010000074.1, forward strand.
GTAAAGCGGGCGGCGCCATTTTTATACTCTGGGGCGCTTTGCTGTGGACATTTCAGAGCTGATCATGGTTGGCCGGCTGCCGGAACAAAAGTTGAGGCCCACAGTCTACGCGTAAACAGCGGCAATCCCTGGAAGAATTGCCCTCAGACCGGTAATGACTGAAAAGGCCAATGCCATGACAAAAAAGACGCGAAAACTTGCAGATATTATTACCGCATTCGGCACATCCGACGGCAGCGGCGTCAAGCTCAAGCGCTGCATAAGCCGTAGACGGCAGGATCTGCTCGATCCGTTCATCCTGCTGGATGAATTTTGCACCGATAATCCTGACGATTATATCGGCGGCTTTCCCGAACATCCGCACCGGGGCTTTGAGACGGTCACGTATATGCTGGCAGGCGCGATGCGCCATCGCGATCACATGGGTAATGAGGGCCATTTGAAGCCCGGTTCGGTACAGTGGATGACGGCGGCTCATGGCGTTATCCATTCTGAAATGCCCGAGCAGGAACAGGGCCGTCTGCACGGCTTTCAGTTATGGATTAACCTCCCGGCCAGCGAAAAGATGAAACCGCCGCACTACCAGGAATTCGGCGCTGACATGATTCCGGTCGTGCCGCTTGCCGATGGCGCCTATGTCAAAGTGATCGCCGGGGAATTTACATCGGATTCTGGAAAGGCGACAGGGCCGGTAACGGGTGTTGCCACCAGGCCGCTTTATTTCGACATCCTGCTGACTGAAGGTCAAGATATTCATATTCCTGTGGATGAACAGCAGACTGTCCTGATCTATGTTTATGAGGGTGACCTTAATGTCGGCGACTCGGACAATTCGTTGACAGAAGGTCAACTTGGCTTGCTGACGCCGGGCACCGATATTGAATTGAAGACGCGCGGTTACGATTGCCGGTTCTTAGTATTGGCTGGCAGTCCGATCGGGGAACCTGTCGTTCAATCCGGCCCTTTTGTCATGAATACGCATGAAGAAATTGAACAGGCTTTTCGCGATTATCGTGACGGCAGGTTAACGCTCTAAAAAAGCCAATCAATTTATCAAAGTTATTTGATTAAATAGCTCATCTATACTTTATCTTAAATGTTTCTTAAATATTATAATATGATGGATTACTCGTCGCCTCTAACAATAACAAAAGGAGAAATAATGAAGGCAAGCGTAAAAATTTTGACAGGTATGCTATTTATTATGCTGGCCGCATGTGCAACTAAAGAAGTCAAAGAGGAGAAAGAGGGCGAGACGCCTGCAACCACCGAAACACCCGCCGTGCCTGAAAGCACGGTTGATATGTCCGGCCAAAATCCGCCGCTTACGATCGTCAAAGACGATAAAACCCTGAAACTGGTCAGAATCATGGACGGTGGTATCTGCAAAAATGATTTTCAAGGCGTTAAAGGCGTGTTCCTGGTCTATGCAGATGCCGACGACATAGAACGTATCAAGCGCGAGAAAGGTCCGAAAGTCTTCGCTGACTTCGAAAATAAAATACAGACTTTCTCAATCAATGCTTTGGATGAAGCTGTTCAGGCTACTAATCTCGCCGAAGACCCTTTTTCTCTGGGAGAGGATGATGCGCAGCGGAAACTGGCCACACAATTGACTAAAAATTTCCGGAGTGCTGTGACGGTTCCCATCGATGCGTTTCAAGAAGAAACAACATTAAATATAGATGTTGTTCCGTTCCCGCCGTCGCTTATTTTTTATCAGAAAGGTTGCGGAGCCAGTCAGCTTGAGCCGGAAACGGAAGGTCCAGGAGGGGCGGAAGGTCAATGAGGCTTAAGATTTGCTTCTTAGCCTCATCGGAATCTCGGTATCAGGCAGGCAGCCTGATTATTTCAGGAAAAGACCTGTTCTATACGCCTTCATCCTGCTTCTCGGGCAAGGGCAGGCGGTTAAGAGGTCGAATTTTGGTATGTTTTAAAGATGAAGATAGTTCTTTGATCAGAAAATGCAGCATCAGCGTGCTGATGCTGATCATTAAGTTGATGGAATTTATCAGTTTATTATTAAACATAAAGCCGTCCTTTATTGCTTAAACTGAAGTTAACTTGTTTTTTGCTAAAGTTAACATTGAACGGACGCTATTGTTTCTGATAGATCAAAATGGTGCAATTGGGCCGATTACCTAGGTTTTTGTTAATGCAACGAAAATAGGTAAAAATCACTCAAATGATTCTGCGGTTTGCTTGGCCCGATAGTTCTCCGGATTTAATTGCTGGTTTGTTTTTTAACTTTGGTTTATAACCTGAAATCAATAACTGATGTTACGCATGAATCGACTATGTGCTGTTTTAGTATGCCGTGTAGATGCGAATTCACTTGTGCCCTTTACGGTATTCGCATTGCCTGTATATCCCGGTTGTCCTGCGTCGAATTAATTCGACCTTACAACGGCGTAATATCAGTTGATAATCAAATAGAGAGAGGAGACTGACATGGGCTGGAGAGAACGCAAACAAGAAGAAACTTATTCCGATGCCGAAGTAGAAGCGCGACTGAAAGAAGAGTTGCCGCATTGGTATCTTGAAAACGGCTGGATTCGCCGCAAATACAAAACCAGCGGCTGGAAAGCGACGTTGATGGTTGTGAATACTATCGGGCATCTGGCCGAGGCGGCTTTTCATCATCCCGATCTCAGCGTTTCCTATGCTTTTGTGATCGTTAAATTAATGAATCATGAAGCTAAAGGTATTACCAATAAGGATTTTGAACTGGCCAGAAAGATCGAGGAAGTGATAGGTTGGCAGCCGGGCAAGGAAGGCGGTGCTCTGCAAGGCACGCCTGACGATCCGCGATTCAAATATATCAAATACGATTAAACGCGGCTTGCAGGGTAATCCGTCAACGAAGTACATAATTTCGCAGTTTGATCCACGGAGGTCGAAATGAACGAAGATACTTTTAATATGGAAATCAGGAAATATCTCAAGAAAGTCGGCGTATCATCGCAGCGGGAAATTGAGCATGCCGTCGCCCAGGCGATTCAAGCCGGAAAATTGGATGGCTCAGAGACGCTCGATGTCTCGATGACGCTTAATATTCCTGCCATAGACCTGACTTACAATATCAAGGGCGGGATAGAACTGGAGTAGGTGTTTTTTCCGATGGGCAGGGATAGAAGCCTGCATGAGTTGTATTTACATCACTATGAACCCTAGCGCGTCTTCACTTTCTAAAAAATAAAAGGGTATTTTAATTTTACAGGCGTTTGGAGAACGGCTATGACTGAATTCAATCAGCAAGAAGATGTACAAGAGGCAGTCCGTGACGCGGTCGATTCGGGTTCCGATATTTATCAGCGGGTTAAGGATATTACCCTGAAAGCGCTGACGGCACGGCAACTGGATATGGATAATATCACCAAAGTGGCTGATGCTGTCGCTAAAGGCATTGGCGATGCCATAGGAAGTCAGGGCGGACACTCCAGAGAGGCTTTCACGCAGGCCGTCTCGGCCTTGGATGATGCTTTGGCGAAAGCTGCGGAAGCCTCGAAACTGGCTATTCAGGAAGCGGCTTCCAAAGTTAGCGACTATTCTCATTATGATTTTAACAAGGCCGCTGACGATATACAGCAACTGGAAACGATGTTTCTGGATACGGTGAAGAAAATTGCCAAAGACAGTAATCAAATCGTCGCCGACATCGTCAATGATTTTACGACGCACGCGCGACAAAGCGGAACGGCGGTCGGCGAGCAGGCCTCCATCGCCATGGACGCGCTGAAGGATTTGCCGAAGTTCAGTACAGGCACGCTTATATCGAGCGCGATGGCGGCAACTTCCGCATTAGCCGAGATTGGCGGCGGCATTTTGGCAGGCATCGCCGAAAGTCTGCGTTCATCGCAAGCCAAAAAATAAAGCCGGCGCATGCTATGGCAAATGTTAAGCGCGGCCAGGGATCTGGGGCGCGCTCAGGATATAGCAACCATACTGATACGTTATGGATTCGGCAGCTTTGTGCGCGTCCTGGGCATGGGGCAGGCGCTGGAGAAAGCCGGAAGAGTGCTGCGTTGGCAGCATGTGGAAGAATATGTCAGGCTTGATACGCCGCAACGCATCAGGCGCGTGCTCGAGGATTTGGGACCCACGTATATCAAGCTGGGGCAGATTATGGCTACCCGTGTCGACGTATTTCCGCCCGCTTACATCGCAGAATTTGAGAAGCTTCAGGATCAGGCGCCTCCCATCCCATTTGAAGAATTGCTGCCGCAGATTGAAGAAGATATCGGAGGCGGCATTGACGAGGCTTTTGCCTATGTCGACAGGCAACCGCTGGCAGCCGCATCCATAGCACAGGTTCATAAAGCCCTCCTCAAGGATGGAACCCCGGTTATTTTAAAGGTCCGCCGGCCCGGTTTGCGCAAAATCATCGAAGCCGATTTGCGGCTTTTGCAACGCATTGTGGATATTGCCGAGTCCGAAGAGCCGGAGCTTCGGCGTTTTCATCCGCGAAATATCCTGCGTCAGTTCAACCAGTCCTTGCGCCGGGAACTCGATCTTGCCAGCGAGGGCAGAAATTCGGAACAGGTCGCTCTCAATTTAAGCAACGATCCGAATATCAGGATTCCCAAGGTTTATTGGCAGTGGACCTGTGAGAGACTGAACGTCCAGGAATACATTGAAGGCATACCCGGCAGGGATCTGGAGTCCCTGGAGAGAGACGGACTTGACAGAAAACTGCTGGCTGATCGCGGCGCGAAGGCCGTCATGCAAATGATCATGGAAGACGGCTTTTTTCATGCCGACCCGCATCCCGGCAATGTGTTTTACCTGCGCGACAATAAACTGGCCTTCATCGATTTCGGCATGATCGGCCGTTTAACCGAAGAGCGCCGGGAGCAGGTGGTCAGTCTGTTGTACGGCATGGTCAACCATGCGCCTGCCAGGGTGGTTGAGATCCTTGAAGACTGGTCGGACAATCCGACGGTGGATGAACAGGCGCTTACCGTGGAGATAGAAGCGTTTGTCGATCAGTACAGTTCGCTTGCGGTCAAGGATCTGAGCCTCACGGACATGATGACCGACCTGATGGCGTTGCTAAGGGATCATAACCTGATTCTGCCGGCGGATCTAGCCCTGCTGATCAAGGCTTATATTACGCTGGACGGCCTCGGCAGACACCTTAATCCCGAGTTCAATACGCTGGTTTTCGCGGCGCCCTATCTTCAGGAAATCATGATGGACCGCTACAGGCCGGAAGCCATCACCAGGCGCGGCTGGCGGAATCTGGTCAGTTTTGCCGATATGGTATCCAACTTGCCGAAAGATATGCGCAAACTGCTGCATGCTTCGCGCAAAGGCTCTTTCCAGGTCGATATCAACATCAAACATTTCGATTATTACGTCAATAAGAACGATAATGCCATGAGCCGGTTAACCATGGGCATTATAACCGCCGCGCTGATTATCGGCTCCTCCATTATCACGACGATAGAAAGAGGCCCTTACATATTCGGTATTCAGGCCTTCGCGTTTCTCGGCTTTATATGTGCGACTCTGGGATTTTTCTGGGTGTTGGTTTCTATCTGGCAAAGCAACCATAGACGCTGATACCTGCTCATTGGCTTAAGGAATGTAGGTATTGGGACTTATTTTCCCTTGCTCGGGAAAGGGTAACAATGCCCGTATACAAGAATTAACTCCAGCTTCGTTTAGCAGGCTGGAAGGATCAGTCATGAGAAATCATAACGTCTCGAAAGGTATTCATGAACTGTATAAAGAAAATCCGGAAAAAGCTGATCAATTAATTTGGGGAAGGGAAGTCCATCCCATTACCCGAAGAGGGTTCCTGAAGAAAAGCGGATTGTGGGCTATGAGTGCGGCATTGGGCGCCAATATCCCTTTTTCCAGTAACATGCCCGGCGGACTGATAGCGGCCGCTTTCGCCGATACCGATGAGCCTTTCCGCATTGCCGGCAAACATCCCGGCCTGATCGTGATAAACGACAGGCCTGTCAATGCGGAAACGCCGGCCCATCTACTGGATGATTTAATCACGCCGGCCGATAGGTTATTCATCCGCAATAACGGCATTCCCCCTGAGAACATTGATCCAGGCGCCTGGACACTGCGCATCGAAGGCGAATCCGTCAAATCCCACGCCCGGTTCAGCCTTGAAGATTTGAAAAGGAAATTCAAGCATTATACCTATCAATTAACGATCGAATGCGCCGGCAATGGCAGAAGCGAGTTTAATCCGCCGGTCCCTGAAGGGCAGTGGACGGTCGGTGCTGTCGGTTGCCCCGAATGGACCGGCGTGCGTCTTCGGGATGTGCTTGAATCGGTAGGCATCAAGGATGATGCGGTTTATATAGGCTATTACGGACGCGATACCCACATCAGCGGCAAATCCGGTCTTGAACCGATATCGAGAGGCGTGCCGATGAGCAAGGCGCTGGAAGATGAAACGCTGATCGCCTGGGCCATGAATGGCGCGGATATGCCCGTCATGAACGGCCATCCGCTGAGGCTGGTTTGCGGAGGCTGGCCCGCTTCCACGTCCGGAAAATGGCTCAGTAAAATCGTCGTGCGCAATAAAGTCCATGATGGCGCAAAAATGACCGGGTTGTCTTATAAACTGCCATGCCATCCCGTCGAGCCGGGGGCGAAGGTTATGGAAAAGGATATGTGCATTATCGAATCCATGCCGGTCAAATCGCTGATCACGTATCCAAAAACAGGCGCCATGATCAAGGCCGGCCAGAAACTGCCTTTGCGAGGCCATGCCTGGGCCGGAGACTTGAGCGTATCGGCGGTAGATACTTCGATTGATTTCGGCATGACCTGGCAGCGCAGCAGCCTGCAAGCGCCTAAAAACCGGTTGGCCTGGCAGCATTGGCGGACGAAACTGGATTTTCCCGGGCCGGGTTATTATGAGGTCTGGGTCAGGGCGACAGATAGTGCGGGACAAATGCAGCCCATGGTTGTACCGGGCTGGAACCCGAAAGGCTATCTGAATAATGCCTGTCATCGCATTGCCGTTAAAGTGATTTAGGCAGGCGAGGCATGAGATTATTCATTAGGGCTAAAATTTGCTTCCTGCTGTTATGTTCTGTGCCGCAATTGATGGCGCAACAGAACATAGATGCTGAAACAGGTTTGATCATCGATCAGGGATTTGAAACGGTAAAAACGGAATGTACTGTTTGCCATTCGGCAAAACTGATCATTCAAAATAGAGCGACCCGCCAGGGTTGGCTGGAAACGATCCGCTGGATGCAAAATACCCAAGGATTACGTCAACTGCCTGCGGAAACAGAACGGGAAATACTGACTTATCTGGCAAAAAATTACCCCTTCAAACAACAAGGCCGCCGTGCCAATCCGGTTGTCGAGGAATGGTATTGGCTAAACAGGGATCAATAGTTCTCTGGTTTAGTTACATAACTGACGTTACGCACGAATCGATCTCTGTGCTGTTTTAATGCGATGCCGTGTGCGAATTTACTTGTGCCTCTTGCGGGTATTCGCACTGCCTAGGCCGGTATACGGGCGTTTGTCCCGGCTCGAATCCATTCGATCCTGCAACGGCGTAACATCAGTTATAAAGAAAGAAAATATTGGCTAGTGTTATATAACTTATAGTTTCCATTCTTGGTGTGGGAGCCATGAATTAGGTAGGCAGGTATTTACACCTTATAATAGGGCGTTAAAGTATTGCAAACCTTTTTCCAAATAAATTCGAGCTTGAATTACCTATAATGGATGAGCCAATTGACTGCGTAATATTGGGTATAGAAAACAATTTCTCCTAATTCTATCCGAAAGCTAAAATGGAAATACCCCAACCAGATATGGAAATGCTTTTAATATAATTATAAAAAAGCGCTTATTATTCAATTTTTCCCCAAGTTTGTTCCTGTATCGATCTTTATATTTATGCTGAAGCGTTTTGATTCAAATCTCATTTCCCTTAAAAAAAATAGTATCTCTGGTATAAGCCAGCGCATTAAAAAATTAATCACATTGTCATATATGGATTGTTTAATGGCTAAAAAACTGGGATTGTTGGTGTGTCTGATAGGAAGCTTTTCAGGCGCTTCTGAAGCCCGCTCTGTGAAGTCGCTTATAGAAATGCGGCACGAAAATGTTGTTATACAACAATGGGACCTAAGCTGTGGGGCTGCAGCTTTAACAACGTTATTAAATTATCAGCATGGCGATTTTGTAACAGAAAAGGAGGTTGCAAAAGAGCTTATGAACAGAGATGAATACATCAAGAATCCAATATTGGTCAATATTCGACAAGGTTTCTCGTTACTGGACCTTAAGCGTTATGCGGATGGTCATGGTTATAAAGGAGTCGGTTATGGTAAACTCACGCTCGATGACCTCATTAAAAAGGCTCCAATCATTGTTCCGATAAATGTCATGGGTTATAACCATTTTGTTATCTTTCGTGGGATACAGGACAACCGCGTGCTGCTAGCCGACCCTGCATGGGGAAACCGGACAATGCTTGTTGATATGTTTGAAAAGATGAGAATCGATTTTCCTAAAATAGGCAAGGTCGGTTTTGTAGTTACTAGGCTTGATGGAGCTGAGCCGCCCAATCGCTTGCAGCCTCAGCCACACGAGTTTGTTATGACAAGATAATTAGGTAAATAATGGACCCTAAAAATAATAATAATCGAATGAAAGCATCGGAACGCTCCATTCAACAACCCTGGAAAATTTCACCAGGGCTTATCTTGATGATCGGCACAGGGATGCTGGTATCGAGTTGGGGGTATGCGGCAGATAAAACATCGGACTCTAGCCTGCAGGATCAACTTATCCAAAAAATCGCTGAACGGGATCAAGTGATCGCTGATCTTCAGCGTAGAGTACAGCTTTTGGAACAGCGCGCCGCAGCCCCTGAGGCCAATCGGCCTGCTGCCGCTAGCACTAGCCCTGCCGCCACACTGGCAAAGTCGCCTGCAACTCAGGCGCAAGTTCAAAAAGCACCGGCCAAGACACAACAAGCCAGTGCGGCGCCTGGTAGTTTTGAAATTGATGAAGATGCGGCTCAGCGCGCATTGGAACGTACATTAGTTCAAACCGGCGCTTTGCTGTTACCCTTTGGTCAGGCGGAAATTCAGCCATTTGCTACCTATACGCGAAGAGAAGATGATACGCCTGTTTCGCTTACAAGCACCGCAGGAACGCTAGTAGGAAATCAACGCATTCGCCGGGATGAAATCGATGCAGGTGCAAACATACTGGTTGGCTTGCCTTTTGAATCTCAGCTTGAAGCACGTATTCCTGGACGGTTTATAAATGAATCTAAGACCATCTCAGCATTGGGAGCATTGCCTAGTGAGACAAGCGGCAGCGCCTCAACTTTTGGTGATGTCAGTATCGGCTTGGCCAAAACCTTAATGCATGAAACGGATTGGCTCCCGGATGTGATAGGTCGAATTACATGGGATTCGGCGACTGGCAGTATCGCAGACAACAGTATTCCTACAGGAATCGGATTTAATGATTTCATCGGATCACTGACCTTTCTAAAACGCCAAGATCCATTGGCTTTCACCGGAAAAGTAGCCTATAAAACATCTTTAAAGGCAGAAGGCATAGAACCGGGTGATCAAGTTGAATTTGCTGTTAGCGCAATTTTGGCAGCCAGTCCGCAGACATCTTTAAACATCGGTTTGCAGCAGGCATTTCTTCAGGAAACCAAGCTTAACAATGTTAAAATACCTGGTAGTGATGGTGTTGCAAGCGCCTTTACTGCAGGCGCTTCATCAACCATTGGCCGCAACCTGTTTTTCTCTGTATTGGGCGGTGTTGGGTTGACAGAGGAATCACCCGATTATTTTCTCAACGTCACTATTCCGATCAGGTTTGATGTACCTCGATCAAAAATTTAGAGCGTAAGTTTTCCATAAAAATCACAAGGGCTTTCAGGCCGCGGCAGTGCGCGCCAAAGCCCTTCCTAAACACATCCTGATGATCGATCGAGTCATCGCGGCAACAAAGCGTTTAAAAATACATGTAGAGCCAGTGGTTATTGCATTGGCTGGCCAAAGTTGATGCGGGATGGAGCTAAAACTAAAGATTACATTCAAAGGTGGCAAGTACCGAACCATCCTCAGCGAGTGTTTCAAGCCGGGCATCGAATCCCCAGAGCCTGGCGACATGCTTTAGCACTTCATTTGCGCTTTGGGCCAGCGGCATACGGTGGTATTGAGTATGACGTAAAGTCAGCGAACGATCGCCCTTACGATCGACATGATAAACCTGGATGTTGGGTTCGTTACTGCCCAGGTTGTATTGTTCCGACAATGCCTGGCGAATATATTGATAACCTTGTTCATCATGAATGGAAGTCACCTCGATCTCTCTTTCCCTGTAGTCATCCATAATAGAGAACAGTTTAAGGTCGCGAATAACCTTGGGCGATAGATACTGGCTGATAAAGCTCTCATCTTTGAAATTCTGCATGGCGAAATGCAGCGTTTTATTCCAGTCGCTGCCGGCCATTTCCGGAAACCAGTGTTTGTCTTCAGGCGTCGGGTTCTCACAGATTCTGCGGATATCGCTCATCATGGCAAAACCCAGCGCGTAGGGATTAATGCCCGAGTAGTACTTGCTGTCGAAGGGCGGCTGATAAACCACATTGGTATGCGATTGCAAAAATTCAATCATGAAACCATCCGTTACCAACCCTTCATCATAAAGCTGATTCAGAATCGTATAATGCCAAAAAGTGGCCCAGCCTTCATTCATCACCTGAGTCTGTCGCTGGGGATAAAAATACTGGGAAATTTTGCGTACGATGCGAATGATTTCACGCTGCCAGGGCTCCAGGAACGGCGCATTTTTCTCGATGAAGTAAAGGATATTTTCCTGGGGCTCTTCGGGGAACCGTACTTCTTCAGCGTCATGGCGCGGCATTTCCCTGGCGGGTATGGTGCGCCATAATTCGTTAATTTGAGATTGCAGGTAGGCTTCGCGCTCTCTCTGACGGGCCTGTTCTTCCTGCAGGGATAATCTGGATGGGCGTTTGTATCGGTCTACGCCGAAGTTTTTCAAGGCATGGCAAGAGTCGAGGATGGCCTCAACCTGTTCTTCGCCATAACGCTCCTCGCAGGCCGCAATATAGTTTTTGGCAAACAGCAGGTAGTCGATAATGGAATCCGCACTGGTCCAGGTCTTGAATAAATAATTCTTTTTAAAAAAAGAATTGTGCCCATAAGCAGCATGCGCGATAACCAATGCCTGCATGGTCATGCTGTTTTCTTCCATGAGATAAGCAATGCACGGATTGGAATTAATCACGATTTCATAAGCCAGCCCCATCTGGCCTCTTTTATAACGCTTTTCGTTTTTGACGAATTCCTTGCCGAACGACCAGTGACTGTATCCGATGGGCATGCCGACCGAGGCATAAGCATCCATCATTTGTTCGGCGGTAATGATTTCGAGCTGAATAGGGTAGGTGTCCAGGCCGAAGTTATTGGCGATTCGGGCTATTTCCGCGTGATATTTTTCTATCAGCTCAAATGTCCATTCCGATGTTTCTGATAGTGGCTTTCTGTTCATGCGCTTTGCTTTTCAAAAAGTTTACGGAATACGGGATAAATATCGGCGACCCCGGCAATACGTTGCATGGCAAAGTTGCTCCATTGACTTTTCAGAGTCAGGTACTCATGCCAGAGGTTCTGATGCCTGTCCTCGGTGATCTCGATATAAGCGTAATACTGCATATAAGGCATGATCTGCTCGGACAGTATTTTTGTGCAGTCTTTTGAATCATTGTCCCAGTTATCCCCGTCCGAGGCTTGTGCCGCATAAATATTCCATTCGGAGGTCGGGAAACGCTCCTGAATGATCTTGCTCATCAGATTGAGTGCGCTGGATACTACTGTACCGCCGGTTTCCCTGGAATAAAAGAAGGTTTCTTCATCCACTTCGCTGGCTTCAGTGTGATGCGAAATAAAGACAACCTGGATTTTTTCATAAGTGCGGGTCAGAAATAGATACAGCAGCATGAAAAATCGTTTTGCCATGTCCTTTTCCTCAGGCCCCATGGAGCCCGAGACATCCATAACGCAGAACATAACCGCTTGCGTGGACGGTTTGGGCCTGTCTATGCGGTTGTCATAGCGCAAGTCAAAAGTGTCGATAAAGGGAATCTGCTCGACTTTTTTCTTGAGCCGCTTGATCTCTTCGCGCAGTGCAATAACCACCGCATCGGTTTCGCTGTAGCGTTTGAGCAAATCCTCAAGTTTGGCTTCGGCTTCTGCGATGCTGTTCAGATGCGGCGCGCGCAAAGCGATGCGCCGGCCCAGTGCGCCGCGCAGCGAACGGATGACATTGATATTGGTCGGATTTCCTTCGCTGGTATGGCCAGCCCGCACTTTTTTGGTTTCCTGGATGGTTGCCAGTTTGGTCTTGACCAGATTGGGCAGTTCAAGATCTTCAAAGAAGAATTGCATGAATTCTTCACGGGTCAGCTCAAAGACGAAATCATCCAGTCCTTCACCGGTATTAGAGGCTTGACTGCCTCCTTGTCCGGCTCCGCCTTCGGGGCGCTCAATTTTGTCGCCTTTGCGGAATTCCTTGTTGCCTGGATGGATGATTTCCCGATAACCGCCCTGGCCGTGGTGGAAGAAAGGTTCGGAGGTATCTCGCGCAGGGATAGAAACCTTCTCACCCTTATCCAGATCGGTCACGCTACGCTCGGTTACAGCGTCGGCAACCGCTTTTTTAATCTGGGTGCGAAAACGGCGAATAAATTTCTGCCGGTTAACGGCACTCTTATTCTTTCCGTTCAGGCGTCTATCTACAATTCGAGTCACAAATTTCTCCTCAAGCTTTAAGACGATTTACGTACTCTTAAATACCATTCGCTGAGCAATCGCACCTGTTTCTCTGTATAACCTTTTTCAACCATGCGATCAATAAACTCTTCATGTTTTTTCTGATCTTCAGGCGATGCCTTGGCATTGAAGGAAATTACCGGCAGCAGATCTTCAGTGGTCGAAAACATTTTCTTTTCAATCACGGTACGCAACTTCTCGTAGCTGGTCCAGGCCGGGTTTTTGCCTCCATGTTTGGCACGCGCCCGCAGGACAAAGTTCACAATTTCATTGCGGAAATCTTTAGGATTACTGATGCCGGCAGGTTTCTCGATTTTTTCCAACTCGTCATTCAAGGCGCTTCGATCGAACATCTCGCCGGTATCGGGATCGCGGTAGTTGGTATCCTGTATCCAGTAGTCGGCATAGGTTACATACCGATCGAAGATGTTTTGCCCGTATTCCGAATACGACTGCAGATAGGCGGTTTGAATTTCCTTGCCGATAAACTCTATATATTTCTGCGTCAGGTAGCCTTTAAGATAGGATAGATACCTTTCTTCAGTATCCGCCGGAAATTGCTCACGCTCGATCTGCTGTTCGATGACATACAAGAGATGAACCGGGTTGGCCGCGACTTCGGTATTATCGAAGTTGAACACCTTGGACAAGATCTTGAACGCAAAACGCGTGGACAGGCCGGTCATGCCCTCATCGACGCCGGCATAATCGCGGTACTCCTGATAGGATTTGGCATGAGGATCGGTATCCTTCAGATTCTCGCCGTTGTAGACCCGCATCTTGGAGAAGATGTTGGAGTTTTCGGGCTCTTTCAGCCGGGACAATACCGCAAACTGCGCCATCATTTGCAGTGTGCCGGGCGCGCACGGCGCATTATGCAGTGAGCTGTTTTCCAGCAGTTTTTCGTAGATTTTTATTTCTTCCGAGACGCGCAGGCAATAAGGCACTTTGACGATGTAAATACGATCGAGGAAAGCCTCGTTGTTTTTGTTGTTTCGGAACGCCAGCCATTCCGATTCATTCGAGTGCGCGAGAATAATGCCCTGGAACGGTATCGCCGGAAAACCTTCCGTACCTTTGTAGTTGCCTTCCTGCGTTGCTGTCAGCAGCGGATGCAGAACCTTGATGGGCGCCTTGAACATTTCGACAAACTCGAGCAAGCCCTGGTTGGCCCGGCACAAACCGCCGGAATAGCTGTAGGCATCGGGATCGTCCTGTGAATATTTTTCCAGTTTGCGAATGTCGACTTTGCCCACCAGCGACGAAATATCCTGGTTGTTTTCATCGCCTGGTTCGGTTTTGGTGACGGCGATTTGCCTCAGGATGGAGGGGCGGATGCGCACAACTCTGAATTGGCGGATATCGCCATTGAATTCATGCAGGCGTTTGGTCGCCCAGGGAGACATGATCGTGTTGAGATAGCGTCTGGGGATACCGTAATCTTTTTCAAGAATATCGCCATCTTCATCAATATTGAACAGCCCTAGCGGCGACTCGAACACAGGCGAGCCTTTAATCGCGTAAAAAGGCGTTTTTTCCATTAACAATTTAAGCCGTTCGGCCAGTGAGGATTTACCGCCGCCGACCGGGCCGAGCAGATAAAGGATCTGTTTCTTTTCTTCCAGGCCCTGCGCCGCATGCCTGAAAAACGAGACGATTTGCTCGATGACGTCTTCCATGCCATAAAACTCGCGGAATGCGGGATAAATCCTGATGACTTTATTGGAAAAAATCCGGCTGAGCCTGGGGTCATTATGCGTGTCGAGCAGTTCCGGCTCGCCGATAGCCGCCAGCATGCGTTCTGCAGGGCTGGCATAAGTCAGCGGATCTTTTTTGCAGAGTTCCAGATATTCCGGAAGCGTTAATTCCTCTTCCTTCAATTCTTCAAACTTTGAGGTATAGCGTTCAAATATGCTCATTACAACCCCCACATGGTTAGTTCTGTTTTATCAATACGACATCAATATAGACCATGTGTTCACGCATTATCTCCATCGGCACTATTAATTAAAGCTGAACGGAAAGTGCTATGGTTCAACTTGTGTCATGAAAAATGCTGTAAATTCATGGTAGCGGTTATCTAAATACAAGAAACAAATCGTTAAAGTGCAATTTTTACAATGGCTTGTTTACATTTAAAACTAAAAAAAGTCCAGTCATTAAATAGACAGCCGATTTGGCGGAATAGCTTAAGTTTTTTTGATGAAAGGACTTTTCTTCAATATGCGGCTATTTTTTGTCATCCGGGTGTTCGTCATCATCCAGATATAAGGCTTTAATCAACTCTCTTTCCTCCGGAGCAAGCGCGAGCCACGGATGTTCCTTTTCATACTGGCTTCGATCGGGGAATTCCTGCTGTCTGCGATCCTCTACGCGCCGATCCTCGTTGCTACGCCTTTCTCCTTTTCGGCGATCAGTTTTTGGCCATGCCAGATGATTTTTCTTTATGTTTTCTACCCATTCCGGTGAACCGAATTCATGGGGGCAGGTGCGTCTATCCGCTTTGCGTCGTTCTTCCATTGAGCGCCGTTCGCCCCTGCGCGTGTCAATTATTTTCATTTCCTATTGCCTTATACTGAACAATTTTTTCATCAAGGACTGGCTGATACTTTAGAAAGTTCAACTTATCCGGCCACATCTAGCGCCGAGAATAAGGAAAGATCAGCGTGTCGGTTCTTTAAGATTACAAGTTTTCATAACGGTTCATATCAAATAGCCCGGCTGTCCCAGGCTGTTCTTTCAAGTATTTTTGATTGAACCAGTCATAATATAGCCATATTTCCGGATTATTGCGGCGAATGCCGTAACGATTGTAAAAAAATTCTTTCTCGGCTTCAGTTCGGGTATGTTTCAGGTGCTCAATAAATTCCGGGAGCTGCCGTATTGGCACGCTCAAAAACATATTTGGGTAGCTGCCAAGAAATCCTGGCATAACGGTCAGTGTGTCCTGTTCAGGCTCTCGTCTCAGGCTTTCTGCAAAGATAAACGAGACGTTCGATAGCTTTTGATTTCGGATCAGTGTGTAGACGAGATCCTTGTCAGGGTCGGCCGTTTTTATACGCAGAAATGACACTTCAGGCAAGGCTTCGATTTCGTAGCCTTTTAAATCGGCCAATTGGCGCATCATGGCATCTGCCTGCTGCTGATCGGGAGAACTGTTCGCTCTCATGCACGATTCTTTCGGGCAACGATTGATCAAATCAGGTTCTCCGCCTGCAGGCCCCAAACGCTGCCGGACTCTTTCAAAAAATTCCTTTTTATAGTCGCTGGTCTGATAGCTGATAGCCGTTTCCTTGTCGATGCCATACAAGGGCTTGTCGAAAAAGCCGAACAGCTTGGCATCGACGCCTTGATACCAGGAATCGCGCATCGCTTTTCGATGCTGCGCCGGAATGAACCGGAGAAAATCATTTTCAGCTTCCATGCGCAATGAATCCATGTACAAGCGCGTAGTCACTTGATGTCCGGCCGTGCCGTAGACGTTAAAGCCGGCGACGAGCAAGTAATGGATGCGCTCGAATAAAGGATAATCGACGACCCAGGCTGTCAGCGGCGTCTTGCCCACCAGTCCTTTTACCACCGTGGCATTGTCAAAATGCCGAAAGACCGTTAACAGCGCATTGTCATTATGGCCGTCGCCATCCCATATCAGATTGAAATCGACATCGTGATGCCTTAGCAGGGCTTTATGAATGAAAGTTTCTTTTTTATCGACATATTGCTGTTGCAGTCTGTTAACGTCGAGCCATGAAATTAAGCCGATCTTTTCGCCTTCGGAAGCGGGCATGCGCAGGTAATGGCTGTTTTCAGCCAGGAATTCGGTGCTTTCCTGCATAAAGTCATTTTGAGGCTTGATGAAGGCTACCCAGAACTGATCGCGGATAACGTTAACCGCAGCCTGGCCCCGGCAGACAGGCCCTTTAATGAAACCTGAAAAGAAGTATTGCGCATCGTCGAGCAGGAACTGGTAGCGCGAAATGGCCGGCAGCTGGCTGAAGGTGTTGAACGGGTTGGCAGCCGACTGCGGATCGTAGCCGGGCAGCTGAGTGACCGTGTACTCAGGCTTGAGAAACAGTTCCTGCAAGCGCTGCATTTTGCTGTCGCTTAATTCATAAACAAAATGGTTTTTATCGACGATGGTGGAGGTAACAGGGCGTAGCCGATAATAAAACCGGTCGATGCCGGGATCGTCAAACGGACGAATGCTTTTCAACTCTTCGACAGCTTGCCCCGGAGGTGTTTTGGAGCGGACCAGCTTATAAAATTCGTTGGCCGGATGGTCTTTGAAATGTAGATCGCCGATATACAGATGTTCATAAATATAGCGCGCGACCAGTTGCTGCTTCAGTGATGGAGCGTTAAGGAACTGTTCCCATTTTTCAATTTCAGCGATTGCGGCAGGCGGCAACGAAGGGTGAATATCGGCTTTAGCCCCATCTCTGAGCCAGCTTAGCAGCGTATCTTCCTGATCCTGAGTAAGCGGCGGCAAACCGTAGGGCATGCCCCAAAGCGGATGGTCGTGCTGGTAGTCTTCAAATTCGTCAAGAGTAGGGCATTGCAAGGAACGCTCCAGCTCAAGTTCTATGGATTTCGGCAGTTTGCCGTTCGATGGCAAGGGATTATCGCGCTTTAACTGTATCAGCCGTGCGATCAGCGAGTTGTTCAGGTTGTCCTCGGGCGACAAAGATTGTTCGTTCAGAACCGGAAAGAAGCCTTTCAGCCTCCAGTCGGCGGTTGTGGTTTCATCAATGTACAACCTGGACGGTTCCTGCGCGATTAGTCTCTCATGATTATAGACGGTCTTTTTGCTGGCGCCTCGGTCTATACCTTCAAAAGAGCTTAATTTAAGCTGGCAAGGGGAGTCATAACAGGAATGGCAAGCGACACAACGCGAATCCAGGATGGGCTTGACATCGTTAGAGTAGGAAACCTGACGAAATGGCCGGTTAAAGTCGACAGGCCGAAGCGCTTGCGGTTTGATGGCGGCCGGATTGTTCGTGCTTGCAAAATTTATCGTGTTATAGGCAAAGACGAGGCAGCTTGCGAGGATAAAAAATAAAAGACTGTATAACTTTGAGCCAACGATTCTAATCATTATCAAGTCACTGAATTCCGTTATCAGGGCTATTTTTATAAAGTTTAAGTTGGGTTCCATGCAGGAACGCTTGTTATGGCTGGCTGTATCAGTCTGCCGGAAAAGCCATGCGTGATATAATTAGAGCGATCTCGCTAGGCGATGCAGCGCTTCACCGCCATGATTAAACAACGGCCAGCCGTCGCCGGTCAATACGGCTTTGATACCTGGCAGATCAGCCAAGCGTTTGACCGATTGAATAGCTTCGTTCACATCCATCAGCTTGTGTTCCGGCAACATGCATAATTCACCGCCGATGTGGCAACGAATTAAATCGCCTGTTATCAACGTGCTATGCTCCAGGACCAGGGCAAGCTCTCCCGGTGTTTTAGAGCCCTCGAGCTCAAAAGCTACCAAGCCGGGAACGACTTCTTCATTATCGTAAAGCCAGCGGTGGCAGGAAAGCGGGAAAGTGTCCTCTTCGGCGGCAGGGCCGCAAAGCAGGGCGCCTGTTTCACTGGCAATATGTTCGGCATCACGGCAATGGTCGCTATTGGTGATGACTATGAGGCTGACGCCGCCAAGTCTTTGCAGATGGCTGTGATCATGTTCGGACAAGGGCAAGGGGTCGATCAATACATTGCCGCCGTTGCGCACCCATAGCACACTGTGGAAATCCAGATTTTTTTCCGGATCAAATACAGACCAGCCAAACAAATCTTTTCGATGCAACTGTTTCATGATGGCGCTCTCATTGATCTCTAAGATTCCGGTTGTTGATGGGGCTTATCTGTCCGGTGAGGGCAATGGTTCACCAGAAGTTAATACCCAGGCCTTCCCGGTATTTGTTACGTGCGTTGCCCTCATTTGCAGATTGGGTAAGCGTATCAGTTTTGGCGGCCATAATAAAATCATTAAGATGCAGGCCTTTGATTTTGCGGGTGCACCAGCAGACTGTTACTTGTCCCCACTCCGTTATAATCGTGGGATGGTGGCCTTCCTGCTCGGCTAGGGCGCCGACTTTATTGGTAAAGGATAGGGCTTCTTTAAAATCGCTGAATCGGAATGTCCGCGACAGATGCCGGACGTCATCCGTCTGGATTAATATCCAATCCTTCAGTTGCGGCATAAGCTCATCGATTTCTTCTTGAGATAATAAAGGCGCACCGGTTCGGCAAGCTTCACATTTTTTTTTCGCCAATTCATTCATTGGAAGTCCTCTTTTTATTGATGCCACCAATAATGACAAGATGCCGTTATATTTGGTTGCGAATTATCGGAAATGATTGCTGTGTTTGTGCAATTGCCGGCGCGTCTCCGCTTTTTTAAAAAATTGATGCCGGGTTTCCTCATCTACTTTCGTCCAGCTGATGATTTCATCGAGCGACCGAAAACAACCGAGACAAATATCAGCTTTATTCAGGCAACATTGCCGTATACATGGCGACGGGATGCCTTCTGGCGCGGAATTCATTTACTGTGCCGGTTAGTATTCTGCGAGGGTTGAGCCAAATGTTTTAAAACGCTCCAGAGAGACGATATGTTTGAGCGTTTTTCGGTAAGTATCAGCGTAATGGCAATTTCTTCAGCGGCGGCAAGCGTGCAAAGAAAGGCGGCAAGCCTGAATGGCCAGGCCGGACCTCCCAAAAATAACACATACAACGTCAATGCCATTGCCGCCGCCGCTAATTTGACCGTCCATGTGTGATAACTGGTAAAGGAACCGAATTTGATCATGCCTACGATCGATGGCAGCAGGTAGCTGCCGATAATCAGAAGCACATAAATCAGCTCACGGCTGACCACATCGGGCCACAGCCACCATGCGCTGATTGCGATGACTAAATAAATGATGACATCGGCCCAGCTGTCGAGCGTGGCGCCGAACTGGGTTACTTGCCCGGTCAGGCGTGCGGCGATGCCGTCCAGTGCATCGGAAAGAAAGGATACAGCCAATAAAATCAGAAACGGGTTCTTGTAGTCATGCCAAGCCAGCCACAACAGCACTGGCGCGGCTGCGAACCGAAAGCAGGTCAGCAGATTGGGCAGAGTCAATAATTCCGGATTGATCTTCAGATTCATAGTCATAACTGAAAGGTGGCAGAGAGCGGGGCATGATCCGACAGCATGCGCCAGGGCAACTGCCCCAGCCGACTACAGGAGACCGGCTCAAGCCCCCGGTAATAAATTCTGTCCATTGGTAAAAAAGGCATCCAGGCCGGGAAAGTTCGGGCATGACGCCCATGTAGAGTCTGGAACACCTCTTTTAATTCCAGATGGTCGTGGAAATGCCGCTCGATCAGCCCCATCCAGTCATTAAAGTCACCGGCTATGATTAATGGTGCATCATGCGGTATATGGCTGTCTATGCGGTTGCATAAAGTTTCGACCTGGCGCCGGCGTTCAGTGCCTATAAGGCCGAAATGAATGCAGACAATATGTACGGTTTTATTGGCCGCGGGAACTCGAATTACGCCGTGCAAAAGGCTGCGGCTGGCCCAGGGATAGGGCGAAACATTCACATTTTCCCAGAATTCCAGATCATATTTGCTGAGAATGGCATTGCCGTGATGGCCTTCGCTGTAGATTGCGTTTTTGCCATAGGCATAATACGGCCAGCCGCCGTGGGCCAAAAATTCTGATTGTGAGGCGTCAGGCCAGTCCAATATCCTTTTCTTGTGCAGGCTGTGAGCGCCTTGTGTTTCCTGCAGGAACAGCAAATCCGCGCCTGCGTCAATCAGCGCGTCGCGTATCTGATGCAGAACAAAACGTCGATTGCCGATATTGAAGCCTTTGTGGATGTTATAAGTCATCACACGCAATTGGTTTTTGGTCATACAAACTTAAAAATTAAATACAATATCTGAACATTTACCCTGATTAAAACCAAAAATCAAGCCGGTATTGATGGGAGTCGGTTATATTCGAACTAACGCTGCTTTTATTGTCCAAGGCATTAATACTGAGGGGCTCGCGTAAAAAAAAATATCGAATTGATGTTATATGGCGTCTAAAGGCAGAGAAAACCAAATGATTATGATGAGACAGGCTTTTTTTGTTTTCCTGGTGGTTTTGGCTTTCACGGTACAAGCCGAAGCAGATGACGGCAGGCGGCAAAATAAAGCGGAAACTGTCATTCAGCTTGAGATTAATGGCGCGATAGGGCCTGCCATCAGCGACTATATCGGTAGGCATCTCGATAAAGCCGCCGAAGAAGGCGCGGCTTGTGTAATATTTCGCATGGATACGCCCGGCGGGCTGGATACCTCCATGCGCGACATCATCAAGAAAATCATAGCTTCACCGGTCCCAGTCGTGACTTATGTAGCGCCTGGCGGCGCCCGTGCCGCCAGTGCCGGCACTTATATTCTCTATGCCAGCCATGTTGCGGCCATGGCGCCGGGCACCAACCTGGGTGCGGCCACGCCAGTGCAAATGTCGGGCTTGGGTGGTTCTGAGGATGAAAAGAAGGATAAGGATGCCAAGGGCGCTAAAAAAGAAGCGCCGGCTATATCGGATCCTATGACCGCCAAGGCCGTCAATGATGCCGTTGCCTATATACGGGGGCTGGCTCAGATGCGCGGCAGAAATGCCGATTGGGCCGAACAGGCGGTGCGTACGGCGGCAAGCATCCCGGCTGAAGAAGCATTGGCTGAACGGGTTATAGATTTAATTGCAGCCGATCAGGCTGATTTATTAAAGCAATTGCATGGCCGCAAAATCAATGTGCTGGGTCAGGAGCGGATATTGCTGACCGACGGGGCCGTGGTAAAGAAAATAGGATTGGACTGGCGCGGCGAACTGCTGTCCGTTATTACTAATCCCAATATTGCCTATCTGCTGATGCTGATTGGCATTTACGGATTGATTTTCGAATTTTCCATTCCCGGTTCCGTTGTGCCGGGCACTATCGGCGGCATCTGTTTATTGCTCGCATTGTTCGCCTTTCAGTTATTGCCGATCAATTATGCCGGCATGGCGCTAGTCCTCCTGGGCATTGCTTTAATGGCGGAGGAAGCCTTCATGCCCGGCGTCGGCATTCTTGGCTTCGGGGGATTGCTGGCTTTTGTTGTGGGCTCGGTGATTCTTATCGATACCGACCAGCCGGGGTTCGGCATTAATCCGGCTATTATCGGCGCCGTTGCCCTGAGCAGCGCCGCGTTTTTTATTCTGGCCTTAGGATTATTGTTCAAATCCAGGCGGGTGCCCGTTGTAAGCGGCAAGGAACAGCTAATGGGTGCGGCAGGCGTGGCGCTGGAGGATTTTACCGACCTTGGCATGATTCGTATTCATGGTGAAACCTGGCGTGCCCGCAGCGACACCCCGGTCAGTAAGAAACAGAGAGTGACAGTAACAGGTCTGGACGGCCTGACTTTATTGATTAGCCCGGTTAAAGAGGAGGCCGAGTAATGTTTGCATACTTCTGGTATATATTCATCAGCATTCTTTTAGCTATTTTAATCAGCGCTTTTAGAGTCCTGCGGGAATATGAGCGCGGCGTCATTTTCTTTCTCGGACGTTTTTATGGCGTTAAAGGTCCCGGATTGATTATCGTGATCCCATTGATTCAACAGATGGAACGCGTTGATTTACGTACCATTGTCATGGACGTGCCTTCCCAGGATGTGATCTCTCTGGACAACGTCTCCGTAAAAGTCAATGCCGTCGTCTATTTCAGGGTGATCGAGCCGGATAAAGCCATTATCCAGGTTGAGAATTTTCTTGAAGCGACCAGCCAGTTGGCCCAGACGACACTGCGTTCCGTACTGGGCCAGCACGAACTGGATGAAATGCTGGCGCAACGCGACCGCCTGAACATGGATGTACAAACCATTTTGGATCAGCAGACCGATGCCTGGGGCATCAAAGTCGCCAATGTGGAAATCAAGCATGTCGACCTTGATGAAAGCATGATCCGGGCGATAGCCAAACAGGCCGAAGCCGAGCGTACCCGTCGGGCGAAAATCATTCATGCGGAAGGTGAAATGCAGGCATCGGAAAAACTGATGGCCGCGGCGAATATATTAGCTCAGCAACCACAAGCCATACAGCTTAGATATTTGCAAACCCTGACTGAAATTGCCGGAGATAAATCATCGACGATTGTCTTTCCGTTGCCGATCGATATAGTGAATAATCTTATGAAACAGTAAAGTCAGAACTGGTTTTATGCTTTCAACAGCTTAAAAACCCTGCCAGATATTTTTATCTTGGGCAGCCTTCCAGCTTATAAATTGCATAGCCTTGCGTGTCGATTTGCTGTCTTAAATCGCCAGGGGCTTCCGCGCTATGGCAAAAACAACAATTCTCCTGCGTGACGATCGCGTCTTCGTGGCCTATGCTTTGCAGCCATTCTTTGGCATAATTCAGCGCTTTTTCCTGGTCTTTCTCATCAAGAACCACATCAAAGTGCATAATCCTGCCTTTGGCTGTTTTTGCATAAGTGTCGAATACATGTGAGATAGGCATAACTTAATTCCTGTAAAAAACCGGCGGCATAGCCGCCGGAACAATAACTACTAAATAGGATATTATGATTTTCCTGATGAATTGAAACTCCCGAAAGCCAGTATTCATGCTGCCTGGCGGCACACAACCAATGACTTTTATATCGGATGGCAAAGACTCCGGGAGATATTCTACTCAAATTTATTATGGTATCGATTCGATACGGGAGCAAGAATATGTTAAGATATCTTCCGTTGTCAACTTAATTAACGAATGTTTATATAGGTTCTATGGAAAAAGTTGATGTATTTGAGCTGATCGAACGGATGGCCGCGCTGATCCGTTCGGAAGAACGTAAAAAATGTACGGAATTAGGCCTTCAGCCGGTGCATTTACAAGTGCTGGACTATTTATCGCGCTGCAACCGCTATAGTGATACGCCGGCCGCTGTAACCAATTATCTGGGCATGACCCGGGGGACTGTTTCGCAAACACTGCTATTGCTGGTGAAAAAAGGCTTTATAAAAAAGACGCCTGATGCCGATGACCGGCGCATGGTGCATCTTGGCCTTTTGCCTGATGGCGAGGCTACCCTGAAACAAGCCAGGCCTTCGGAATTATTCAATCAGGCTTCATCAATTTTGAGAGAGATTGATTTCAATATTCATGAGGAGGTTTTTGTTAAAGCACTCTCGGCGCTGCAAAAAGCCAATAAATCGCAGTCCTTTGGTCTGTGCAAGACCTGTAAATATTTTACGGAAACTCCGGGAGGTTACAGGTGCGATTTAACCAAAGGACCGCTAAGCCAAAGCGATAGTGAAAAAATCTGCCAGGAGCATGCAGTTTTATAAGCTGTGAGGAAGTTGAGTGCTGTAGCCCCGCCATGTTCTGTTACTGCAGGATGTTGGGGAGCTTGGATTTTTGATAGGGCTGCTCCTGCTAAGCTAATTTTTACTGTTTCAGGACTTACGCAAGCCTGTGGGGGCGACTTCGCCCCACAGGTTTTAAAACCACTTGTTTCGGCGGTTGAACGGGCAAACTGCGTAAATTCTGTGTTTAATGGTTTGTATTGGCCAGCCTTATTATTCTTTGGTCGTTGTATATAACTTTGCCATTCTCAATTTTGATAGCAGATTGATTTAGCAATAAGCCTAAAATGTTTGTTGCAATAGATGGCGTATCATTAAACTTACTCTTTATACTGTTGACAAGCGTGGTCTCTTTGGTCGGACGATTCTTGCTGTGCGATATTAAATGAGCGCAATAAGCGCTGAGTGGTCCATTGTTTTCACAGACACTTGCTTGAATCTCTTCTTTCTTTTTACCTATACGTTCAGCAGAACGCTCCTGGCTAATTAAAAGCCTTACCACATGATCTAAATCGCTGTCATTGGACACAATAACAAAATGGGTTTCCTTAGGCAGGCTTTGCATGAGTACGCCAGCGAAAAAGCAGATTCCAAAATCAGCAGAGTTTTTGCCGCCGTTCTCCATTCTGACTATTTTCAGCTTATTGTTGTTGACTGCTGCCGATAATGTAATCAGCCAGTCCAGAGGAATTTTAGGCGTATGGTTCGCATAGCAAATCACGACTTGCTGAAAAGTCGACAAATCTTCTTGTAGCTGTTTGATCTGGCTGGGGCAATTTTCAAGATCTATGAGTAAAACCTTGGGACGCAGGTTTGTTTGATGATTGTTATTTTCGGATTCAATTGACATAAAATCCTTTTCCTATCACGCCATTTTTTGTATTTTGTTGGGCAAGAGATATTTTTTAGTGCTTTTGGCAGATAATTAACCTGAATTCGGAATAAGAAGAGAGAAACTGTAGGGTCGAATTCATTCGACCTGCCGCCCGAGCTCGAGAGATAGAGCGAGCAGTTGCAGTGCGAATGCCTTGGGGCACAAGTGAATTCGCACTACACGAGCATCGGGTCGATTTATTAACATTTCTTCTAAGACTTAAGCCGAGCCGAGGCTAATTATAGTTTAGTCTGAATATTTCGCCACGAAGCACGCGTAATATGCGAAGATTTTGAAACTAAAATATTTGTAAATATTACCTGATAAGCTTCAAGGCGTTATAAGGAAATGATGGTAAGCCCGTGATTTTATTCGTGGGTTTTATGATTTCGATGAAGTATTCGGATTAATGATGGGCACTTATTTTTCGGTGCCCACCATTAAACTATTCCGCTGACTGATGATTAAACCAAAGCCCTGCCAATCTGCTCGCCCAGTCTAACTGTTTTGCCGGCTTTGAATTCAGACTCCCACTGAATTTTATCCTTGCCGAACAAAACAATAATCGTGGAGCCCATATTGAAGCGGCCCATTTCTTCGCCGATTTTCAAAGCCAGAGCATCTTCATTGTATTGCCAGCTGCGCACGGAGGTTATGGTGGGCGGCGATACGACGCCGTGCCAGACAGTTTCAATGCTGGAGACAAAAATCGCCCCAACCAGGACCAGCGCCATCGGGCCCACCTCGGTGTCGAAGATAGCTGCGACGCGCTCGTTTCTGGCGAACAGGCCCGGTACGGAATTGGTCGTGGCGGCATTGACGCTGAACAGACGGCCTGGAATGTGCACCATTTCTTTTAACGTGCCGGTCAATGGCATGTGCAGGCGGTGATAGTCTTTCGGCGACAGATAAATCGTCGTGAAGGAGCCGTTGTTAAACGGTTCGGCGCGCTCCGGGCTGCCGCCCAGCAGATCCGTGGCGGTAAAGCTTTTGCCCTTGGCCTGAAAGATATCGCCGTCGGTAATCGCGCCCGCCTGGCTGACGGCGCCGTCGGCAGGGCAGGCAATGGCGTTTCTGTCGGAGCAGAAAGTCCGGACGCCCGGTTTGAGCTCGCGTGTAAAGAAATGGTTAAAGCTTTTGAAGGCATTGATGTCCTGCTCCAGTGCTTCATCCATGTTGACGCCGTAATGTCTGATGATCTGTTTGATGAACAGGTTTTTCCAGATCCGGTTCTCAGAATGCGTCAGTACGCTCATCATCTGGGATAAGGTATGATGAGGTAGAGCGTATTGCGGTAATGTCGTCAGGGCTTCTTTTATGTTCATGAAGGTAGTGTCAGATATTTTGCGGCTTATTGCGCTTTGTCAGTCATTTCCGGAGCGATATTGCCGACGCATCATAAAGCGACGGCAATATCGCTAGTGTAATCAGATTCTTCCGATTAAGGCAGATGGACCCGTTCCGGCGCGCGCCAGTCTTTGTTTCTATGTTCTACGACGACGGTCGTATAAATGCCGCCCCGGACGTTGAATTCGGCGCGGATGCGCATGAAATTGGGCGATATGGCTCTGACGATGTCATTCAGGATTTCGTTGGTGACGGCTTCATGAAAAGCGCCTTGTTCGCGGAAAGACCACATATATAACTTCAGCGATTTCAATTCCACGCATAGCGCCGCCGGTACATATTCGATCGTGATCTTGGCGAAATCCGGCTGGCCGGTTTTAGGGCACAGGCAGGTGAATTCTGGAATGTCGATGCGTATCGTATAATCGCGGTCCCGTTGCGGGTTATCGAAAGTTTCTAGGTCTTTGCTGGGTCGTGTTGTCATCGTTGCTTGGTAGATAAAAGTAAATAAAAAAGTCGAAACTCAGCTGAATATCGTGAATAATAAGCGGTTATTTTAATTCAAATACAGGGATATTCATACCAGTTATGAAACTGGAAAAAATCAAGCTTTCAGGTTTCAAATCGTTTGTCGATCCGACGGTCATCCCGATCAACGGCAATCTGACGGCGATAGTCGGGCCTAATGGCTGCGGTAAATCCAATATTATTGATGCGGTGCGCTGGGTCATGGGCGAGAGCTCGGCCAAACATTTACGCGGCGGCAGTATGACGGATGTTATCTTTAACGGCTCATCCGGGCGCAAACCGGTCAGCACGGCTTCCGTCGAACTGGTCTTTGACAACAGCGAAAGCAAGCTGGGCGGCGAGTATGCGCAATACGACACCATCGCCATCAAGCGCCAGGTCAGCCGCGACGGTCAATCCTTGTACATGTTGAACGGTTCGCGCTGCCGGCGCAAGGATATCACCGATATATTTCTGGGCACGGGGCTGGGCTCCCGCAGTTATGCCATCATCGAGCAGGGCACGATCTCGCGGATGGTGGAAGCCAAGCCCGAAGATCTGAGGATGCATATCGAAGAAGCGGCCGGCATCTCCAAATACAAGGAGCGGCGCAGCGAAACCGAAGCGCGCATGAAGCATACGCGCGAAAATCTGGAGCGGTTGAACGATCTGCGCGAGGAAGTTGAGAAACAGCTCAAGCATCTGCAAAAGCAGGCCGAAAAAGCCGAAAAATACACCGAACTCAAAAAGCAGGAACGCCAGTATAGGCTGGAACTGCTGGCGATGCGCTGGAATGCCTATCATCAGGCCGCGCAACAGCTGGAAACAAGACTGCAAGATATTGCGGCGGAGCATAACCGCTTGTTCGTTCAGCTGCGCGATATCAATAACAGCCTGGAAGACAAGCGAGTAGAGCACAAAGTCCAGCAGCAGCATACCAACAGTTCACAGGGCGAATATTATCAGGTTGTGGCGGAAGTCAGCGGTCTCGAACAGGCGATCAAGCACAATGAAATGAGCCATGAAGAAACCCAGCAGGAAATCAATCGCTCGCGCCAGCAGGCCGAGCAGGCGCTGAGTGAGCTTCAGGCCGATATGCAGCAGTTGGAAGAAATCAGACAGGCACTGGAAGAGGCCGAAGAAGCGCTGATTGTTGCGGAGGATAGGCAGGACGAGGTTGTGCAGCTCCAGCAGGAATCGCAGCATCAAAGAACATCCTGGCAGCAGCAATGGGATGCCTACCGGACTGAAAGCGCGAAATATAAAGAACAGGCGGAAGTGCACCGTGTAAAAACCGTGCAGATGGAAAACCAGAGCCGGCAATTGCAGACACGCCTCGATAAATTGCATGGTGAGCGCGATGAGCTGTCATCGAGCCAGCTGCAAACCGATATCGAGACGCTGGATGCCGGCATCGAGCTGATTGAATCGCAGCGCGCCGATCTGCACAGCCAGCTGGAACTGCTTCATCAGCAAATCCGCGAGCAGCGGCAGCAGGTCAAGCACCTGCATGATGAACTGCATGCGCGCCGTTCGGAAATGCACAGCGTCAAAGGCAAGATCACGTCGCTGGAATTGCTGCAGCAGCACGCCATGGGCAAAGACAATAAAAACCTGAGCGCCTGGCTGGAAGAAATGAATCTGGTTAACAACCAGCGCCTGGCTGAATTCCTGGAAGTTGAGTCAGGATGGGAAACGGCCGTGGAAACCGTGCTGGGCAGCTATCTGGAAGCGATCTGCATCGACAGCGCCGATCAAATCATTCCAGGCTTGCCGCATTTGGCAAACGAATCGTTGACACTTATCGAAACGGGGCGCAGAAAACCAGCTGAAGCAGGCGCGCCATTTGTTCGGTTGCTCGATAAAGTGAGGGCGCCGTGGGACTTAAGCGATCTGTTATCCGGGGTTTACTGTGCCGATACGCTCGACGCGGCAAGAAGCTTGTCAGCCGAGATTAAGCCTCATGAGTCAGTTATTGCGCCGGACGGGACCTGGTTCGGTCCGGGCTGGCTGAAAATCATCCGTACCAAGGACAGCAAAACCGGCGTGCTGCAGCGCGAGAAGGAGTTGCGCCTGTTGAAGCAGCGGCAGGAAGCGCTGCAGTTTGAAACCGCAGACTTCGAAGATCAGCTGGAAGCGACTGAGGCGAGCTTGAAAGAAGCTGAAGTCAATCGTGAAGCGATGCAGCGGCAGGACAGTAGTCTCGGTTCGGAGCTGTCGCTTAAAAATGCCGAATTCAGCGCCTATTCTGCGCGCTGGGAGCATCAGCAACGCAGGCTCGCCCAGATCAGCAGCGAAATAGAAGACATCGTTCATGAGAATACCGAAAACGCCGCGCTGATCGCAGAGTCCAGCTTGCTGCAGGAAGAAGCCGAACAGGCTCTGGCAGAGCTGGAGCAGAAAAGGCAGAGCCTGGATTTGCTGAATCAGGAATTGCAGTCCCGGCAGCATGACGCCGAACAGTCAGTCCATGAGGCCCGGCAGCAGGTCTACAGCATCAAGGCCCAGGTTGAATCGTTAAAGTCTTCGGAAAGCCTGACCGCCAGGCAGATTGAGCGTTTGCAGATGCAGCATCAGCAATCGGTTACACGCATCGCCGAGCTGGAGAGAAAATTACAGCAGACTCTGGCGCCGCTGGATGAAGAGAAAAAGCGGCTGGAACAGCTCTATTTAAATAAGGACAAGCTGGAGGCGGATCTTAAAACGCAGCGTCAGGCCCAGGAAGAAATCGAATCGGTGATTGCGCATTTGTCGGAAGAGCAGGTTCGAACCCAAAGAGCGCTGGACATGCAGAAGGAGGCGCTTGATAAAATCCGCTTTGAATTGCAGGAAAGCAAGGTGCGCCAGCAGACGGTCAATGAACAGCTAAAGGAAATCGACGCCGATGCCGAGCAGGTGCTGAAAAATCTGTCCGAACAGGCTGAAGAGCAAGGCTGGAAAAGAAAAGTCGATGATTTGTCGGCTCAGATTGAGCGTCTGGGAACGATCAACTTGACAGCCATAGAAGAATACAAGTCTCAGTCGGAGCGCATGAATTTTCTTAATGAGCAGCATGCGGATCTGATGGAGGCTCTGCAAACGCTGGATCAGGCGATCAGTAAAATCGACAAGGAAAGCCGACTGCGTTTTAAGGAAACTTTCGATAAAATCAACGGCGGCTTGCAGGAGAAATTCCCCAAGCTATTCGGAGGCGGCCAGGCCTATCTGGAACTGACCGAGCAGGATTTGCTGGAGACCGGCGTCAATATCATCGCCCGGCCTCCCGGCAAAAAGAACAGTTCCATTCATTTGCTGTCAGGCGGCGAGAAAGCATTGACCGCGGTAGCGCTGGTGTTTTCGATCTTTGAGCTCAATCCGGCGCCTTTCTGTTTGCTGGATGAGGTGGACGCGCCTTTGGATGATGCCAATGTCGGAAGATTTTCACGAATGGTTGAAGAAATGTCGGCATCTGTTCAGTTTTTATATATTTCCCATAACAAGGCCACGATGGAAATTGCAAAACAGTTGGCAGGTGTTACTATGAAAGAGCCGGGTGTCTCCCGGATGGTCGCGGTTGATATTGAAGAAGCAGTGAGTTTGGCGGAAAACTAATGGATAAAGAAATATTGAGAATTGTAATTATTGCAACCGGGTTGCTCGTCATAATCGGCATGTTGCTGTGGGCTTATGTCAGAAATAGAAAAGCGCAGCATGACATGGAGGGGTATGAGGGTGAAGATATCTTGAAAGGTGCTGATGAAGCGCTGGCATTCCAAGAGGATGATGACGACTTTGATATTGCATCTTCCGATAAACGCGGCGCTCATGCGGCAAAATCAGAACAATACGAAAGTGATGACGATTATTATGAGTCGGATGACGAAGACTATGGCGAATCGCAGTCCCGTTTTGTCGCGCCCAAAATCATTCAGTTCAGCCTGATCGCTAGAGACGAGGAGGGCTTCAATGGCGTGGATCTGGTGAATGCGCTTGAAATGGTCGGGCTTGAATACGGCAGTCTGAAAATTTTTGAACGCCTGGATGCTAACCGGCTGGTCGATTTTGGCGTCGCCAGTATGGTTGAATCAGGCACTTTTCCGTCCAAGAATCTGGACACATTCTACACGCCGGGCATCGTGTTTTTTATGCAGCCTGAAGCGGTAGATAATGCGCAGGCCGTTTTTGACGATTATGTGCAAACAATTCAGTTATTGGCGGCGGAATTGAATGGCGTGATCCGGGATCATCAAAGACAGCCTTTGACCGAAGCTACAATTCAAATGATTCGGCAGAGTTTGTAAGCGCCGATGCTTAACAGTGAGCAACTAAAAATCCTGCATGAAGCGGATTTGGATAAAGTGCTGTCACTCGAATTTATCGAGCAGACCGCCGCGCAGGCCGATGCCAGCCGACTCACGGATGAGCAACTGCTTGAATTTTTGAAAATCTGCAATGCGTTATATCGCGGCGGCGAGCCAATCATTTCTGATTACATTTATGATTCGGGTTTTCTGGCCGAACTGCAGCGCCGGCATCCGCATCATCCTTATCTGGAAGCGGTCGAGCCGGAAAAAGCTTTTGTCGGCAAGACGGTCACTTTGCCAGAGAGAATGTTGTCCACTGACAAAGCCTACAGTCAGGAAGAGATTAACCGATGGCTGACACGCATTGAGAAGGCCGCTGAGGAAATTAACATTGATCCTGCCTCGCTGATTTTCAGGGCTACTCCAAAACTGGATGGTTATGCGGCCTATGATGATGGAAAGATTTTGTACACGCGCGGCGATGGCCGAAAAGGTACAGATATCAGCCGGGTTTTTGAGCGCGGGCTGATCGTTGGCGGCAACGGCAAAAGAGGACAGGGAGCAGGTGAAATTGTTGTAGGCCAGGCTTATTTCAATACTTACCTGGCTGATTATTTCGAAAATGCCCGTAACTTCCAGGCCAGCATCATCCGGGAAAAAGAGCTGGAGCCGCATGCTCTGGAAGCCATACAGAATCACGCAGCGGTCTTTTATCCGTTTTCACAACTGCCCGACTGGTATGGATCTGCTATGGAAATTCGGACAAATTTCCATGATATTGTCGAAAAAGTCCGCTTTCTGGTTGATTATGATGTCGATGGCGTTATTTTTGAGGTAACGCATGATGCAGTAAAAAGGCATATGGGCGCAACGCGGCATCATCATCGCTGGCAGATTGCCTATAAAAACAATATCGAGACAGCTATTGTCAAAGTATTAGAGGTTACGCCGCAAACTTCGCGTTCAGGGCGTGTCAATCCGGTTGCTGAGCTGGAGCCTACAAGGCTCAGCGGCGCCATGATTTCCAGAGCAACCGCTCACCATTATGGCATGGTCAAAGCTCAGGGCATAGGCCCGGGCACTGTCATTGAACTGACCCGTAGCGGCCTCGTTATACCCAAAATTGAACGCGTCGTTACGCCGCAATCCCCGCAAATTCCGGATAAATGCCCCAGTTGCGGCAGCGAACTGGTCTGGGACAGCGATTATCTGTATTGTTTGAACACGACGCAATGCCCTGCGCAAATCGAAAATACGATTGAGCATTTTTTCAGGACTTTGGCCAATGTCGACGGATTCGGCCTCAAAACGATCGAGAAACTGCATGCCGCAGGAATTAACTCGGTGCATGCGATTTATCGACTGAGTTCAGATCAATTGCAAAGCATGGGTTTCGGAGAGAAAACCGCTCAAAACTTATTGGATCAATTGCAGCGCAGCCGAACCGAAGCGATAGAAGACTGGCGTTTCCTGGGAGCATTCGGCATCTACAGAATGGGGCTGGGCAATTGTGAGCGGCTGCTGCAGCATTACCATCTGACGGATATTTTCAAATTAACGGTTGAAGATATCACTGCTATTGAAGGATTCGCGGAAAAAACCGCCGTAGCGGTAGTCGAGTCTCTCAAAAAAGTCGAACATGACTTTATGCAGATTTATCAATTAGGCTTCAATCTGATCCGTACCCCTTTGATAAGGGAGCAGTCGCAGACGAGTAGTCCGGTTGCAGGCAAGACAATCGTTTTTACCGGCACGATGCAGCATGGCAAGCGCGACGATATGAAAAAAGAGGCCAAGCGCCTGGGAGCCAAAGTTGCGGATTCAGTCACAGGAAAAACCGATTATCTGGTGACAGGCTCCGAGGTGGGCGCTTCAAAAGTCAATGCGGCTATGCAGAAAGGCGTCCGCGTGATCAGTGAAGAAGAGTATCTGGCCTTGATAAGAGGATAATTTTCAGTTTGCATGCCTAATAATGTTTTTAATTCCAATCCCCAATGATAAGCCTTGGAATTGCAAGCATAAATTAATCAAATAAGTTTTATTTTTGAATTCTGTTGCATTTTTGCAACACGTTTTATGTGTTCTTTTGCGTAATTTTTTAGCTGTTGCGCTTAAACTACATTTTATTATTTTTAAACAACGGTTATACTATCCCGCAGGAAGAACTACTGGTCGAGCATCGGCATTTGGAGCAGTGCTAGCCGAATAGAAATTAACGTGCAAACGCAAATCAACATTTAAGGATTAAGTCTATGCAAATACAAGATGAAAATAAAAAACAAACGGCGCAAATGCATGAGTTGAGCGTTAAAACTGACGCTGGAATTGCAAATAAAAATGGTAAGGTAAAAACACGTTTACTTGCGCTTGCATTATCAGGCATGAGCATTGTATCGGTTGCGCAGGCCGATGATACTCAAGATTACGACTCTACCGTTGATAAACGGTGGTATATTGCACCTTTCGGTACTTTTATCAAATCCGGCGGTGACCGAGCTGCGAAAGATGGCTGGGGCGGCGGTATGGGCTTCGGCAAAATGTTGAATGAACATTTTAACATCGAGCTGAGAGGCTTCTATCAGGGCTTTGGCGGTTATTCCAATCCTACGACTGGGCAAGGCGGACGTTGGGATCTGACCGGCGGCTCAGCTGATCTTCAATATTATTTCTTCCGCGATAAATTCTCGCCTTATGCAGTGGTTGGTTTAGGCGGCATGAACACCAGCGTTCTAGGCGATAGCGGTGCATCCATTACTGGCGAGACGGGTGTCGGTTTTACCTATGAACTGCACGACAACTTCTTGATCCGCAGCGATGTGCGCTACCGTTACAACAACAATTTCAATGCGCATTTGCTTCCCGGCACCGACGAGTACCATGACATGACAGTTAATGTTGGTTTCGTCATGCCGTTTGGCGCCAAGCCGAGATCTGCAGTGAAATCAGAAATACCTGTGGCTCCGCCGGTTGCGGCAGTTCCAGATTGTTCGACCCAGGATTCCGATGGCGACGGCGTCAACAATTGCCAGGACAAATGTCCTGATACGATGAAAGGCAGCAAAATTGATTTCAATGGCTGTCCAATGAGTATCGAACTGAAAGGCGTAAACTTCGAGCACAACTCGGCCCAGTTGACCGAAAATGCGAAAACTGTTCTGGATGGCGTCGCTGCGAATCTGATTGCCACGTCAGATAAAAAAGACATTGAAGTACAAGGTCATACCAGCAGCGAAGGAACCAGTGCTTATAACATGAAACTGTCGCAGAAACGCTCGCAAGCGGTTGCCAAATACCTCAAGAGCAAAGGTGTGACCAACAAATTATATGCTAAAGGTTACGGCGAAGACTTCCCTGTGGCTGACAACAGCACAGAAGAAGGCAAAGCTCAGAACCGTCGCGTTGAGTTAATCTGGATCGGCGATTAAATAAAGTCTTGAATTTGAAAGTTTAGTTGTCTTTCATGTAATAAAAAAACCCGCTGTTAAGGCGGGTTTTTTTTTATTATTCGGGAAAATAAATTCTTCAGAGCCCGCTTTTACACACAAGCGCAGCAGCCGTCAACGCATAAACTCCAGGGATATTGATAGTGCTTCAGCAGGCAGGTGCTGGCTACTTCGGTAAATTAACGAAGTGCTCTTGGCTGAGGGCAGGACTGGTGATTTCCTTTAAATTGCCATTTTCGCCATAAATGAAGAACGCTTTCAAACCTTCCGCCGCGGCCAGCTGAGGCCCTTCTTTTTCACCCAGGCACAATAGCGCCGTGGACCAGGCATCGGCCCAGGTGGGGTCGTCGTGCAGCACGCTTACCGATAGGAGATGATGATCAACAGGCTTGCCGGTCGAAGGGGAGACGATGTGGGAATAGACTTTGCCGCCGCTCTCAAAGAAATTGCGGTAGCTGCCTGAAGTCATGATAGCCACGGCGCGGTCAGTCGGTACTTCGATAATGCGTTGCAGCTCATGCCGTCCCCCGGGCACCGGTTTTTCTATCGCTACGCGCCAATGAGAGCCGTCGGCTTTCTTGCCGCGTACTTTCATTTCACCGCCAATTTCCAGCAGGTAGTTAGTGATGCCGCGGCTTTCCAGCAGGGCCGCCGCTTGACCAACCGAATAGCCCTGGCCAATGGA
Organism: Methylobacter sp. Wu1; assembly: GCF_036553575.1. Taxonomy (NCBI): domain Bacteria; kingdom Pseudomonadati; phylum Pseudomonadota; class Gammaproteobacteria; order Methylococcales; family Methylococcaceae; genus Methylobacter; species Methylobacter sp. Wu1. The sequence continues at coordinate 62,647 of NZ_JAZHOC010000074.1, forward strand.
GGAGAAATCAATCTGCATGGCGCCATCCTTTTTGCGCAAGCGTCCGCCCTTGCTGTCGGCTTCGATCTTATCCAGGCCGACTTTGTTTTTGGCGGAGGTAATTTCCTCATCACTGGGCATGCGCTCCTCGTGCTTGAAAAAACCCCAAGCCTCCAGTAACGGTTTGACGGTCAGGTCATAGCAACCGTGAGATTTGTCGTGCACAACCTTGGCGATGTCGATCAGTTCCGGCAGCGCCGGCGAAACCGTCACCCAATCAGTGCCTTGCTGCTGATTGAAACGGGATGCTTCCGAGTCATCCCGATAGTTGGAAAGCTGCAGGTCGATTTTCGCCAGCAGTGCATCGATTTCTCGATGCACTGCGCTGGCATCAGTATTTTCGGCCGGGACGAACTTGATATGATAGCTGGTGCCCTGAGCCAGTCCTTCCAGTTCAAGCTCGCCAGGCGCGTTTCCGCAGCCGGCCAGCGATAAAGTCAAGATCAAGTTAAGAATGTATTTCATGGAGTGCGCTCAAACTAAATATCAGATTCGTATTTACCTGGCAGAACGGCGGCATGGTTCCGTCTCAGAGAAAGTCACCAAGACTACTTGCTGACTTGCGCAATCCAGTCTTGCAGATTGTAGTAGTTGGTAATACGCGCGACTTTGTTATCGCGGATTTCAAAAAAAGCGCCGGCCGGCAGGCGATATTTCTGGCCTTTTGCTTCAGGCAAGCCTTCGTCGGTTTTCAGGTATTCGCCCAATACAACAAATTCAGCTGCGGCGCGGGTGCCGTCCGCAGTTGCCATGATCACCATATCGACGAGCTCTTCTTTGTAACTGTTGTTCATGCCTCCCATGAACTGCTTGAATGCATCCTTGCCGATTTCGCGTCTGCCTTGGTTAATGTCATGGATGACATCGTCAGTGAGCAGGTTTAGAAAAGTATCCATGTCTCCTTTGTTGAAAGCGGCATAATATTGTTCTATCAGTTTGATGCTGTCTTGGTTCATAGTGATCCTATCGGTCAAGTTAAAAATGCCGCCTATTTTATAATTAAACCGCGTTTTTGACTTATTATTTTGCAATAAATTAGTTTTGATTAGTGATTGGCAGGAGTTTTGATATGGTTCGGCAAACCGATTTGCAGCCCGTTGCCGGCGGCGGTTTATTGGATCGGCGTTTGTTCTTAAAGCGCGGATTGTCCTTTTCGGTCGCTGTCGTTTTAGCGCCTGAAGCTTTAGCTAGCGATGAGGAGCGTTTGCCGTGGATGCAGAAACCGGGCGAGCCTTTTTCCAATTACGGCCAGCCCTCTTCGCATGAGCGCAAAACCATCCGCTGGACCATGGGCAACAGCATGGCGCCCGGCAATGGGGTTTCGTGGACGCCGCTACAGGACCTGGAAGGCATCATCACGCCCAGCGGGCTGCATTTTGAGCGTCATCATAACGGCGTGCCGCAGATTGATCCCGATAAACATCAGCTGCTGATTCACGGCCTGGTGAACAAGGCGCTGATCTTCGATATGCAAACACTGCTGCGTTATCCGATGCAGTCCTGCTACTCGTTCGTGGAATGCGGCGGCAACAGCAACGCGGGGTGGCGCGATGAACCCATCCAGACCGCCGTCGGCTATTTTCATGGCATGGCTTCGTGCAGTGAGTGGACGGGCGTCCCTTTACGGATACTGCTTGAGGAAGCCAAAGTCAAGGGCAGGGCAAAATGGCTGATAGCAGAAGGCGCCGATGCCGCTGTCATGAATATCAGTATCCCTCTGGAAAAAGCGCTCGACGATTGTCTGCTGGCTATCTACCAAAACGGCGAGCGCATCAGGCCGGAGAACGGTTATCCCTTGCGCCTGATCGTGCCGGGTTGGGAAGGTGTGCTGAATGTCAAATGGCTGAGACGTCTGCATGTCACTAACAGGCCGACCATGGCCCGAAATGAAACGGCGAAATATACAGAACTGTTGCCTTCCGGAAAATCGCGACAGTTTACTTTTGTTATGGAGGCCAAATCGCTGATAACCAATCCGTCATTCGGCCACAAGCTCGATAGGAATGGTTTATACCAGATCAGCGGCCTGGCCTGGAGCGGCCGGGGCAAAATCGTCAAGGTTGAAGTCTCGGCGGACGGCGGTCAGACCTGGGCCGAGGCTCAACTTCAGGAGCCGGTGCTATCTAAATGTTTTACGCGGTTCAGAATTCCCTGGCAGTGGAATGGCGAGAAAACCATATTAAAAAGCCGGGCTATTGATGAGACAGGCTATGTGCAGCCGGAGCGCAATGCGCTGATCGCCCAGCGCGGCCGGCATGGCTATTTTCATTACAACGCCATTGTCGGTTGGGAAATATCGCCGGAAGGGAATGTCAGCCATGTTTATGCGTAATTTGCTGTTCTGTTTTTGCTTATTTCTCTGTCATGCGGCACAGGCGGAGAATGTCGGCCCCAATTTGGGCAAGCCTGCGCCCGAGGATCTGGTAAAGAGCTGGAACATCGATGTTTTCCCCGATGGGGAAGGACTTCCTGAAGGCAGCGGCAATGCCGTCAAAGGCAAGCAGGTTTACGAAACTTATTGCTTCTCTTGCCATGGCGTCGAAGGCTCAGGCGGCAGCGCTGACGAACTGGCCGGTGCTCGGCATTCACTGACCGATAATCCTCCCGATAAGACGATTGGCACTTATTGGCCTTATGCGACGACAATTTTCGATTTCACACGCCGGGCGATGCCATTGAATGCGCCTGGCAGTTTGAGCCATGATCAATTGTATGCCGTCACTGCCTATCTGCTCTATCTGAACGGGATTATCGGGGAAACCGATAGCATGAATGCCCAAACGTTGCCCGAAGTTAAAATGCCGAATAGGGAGGGTTTTATACGAATTGATGCAGATTGATTACCTTAAAGATAAGCGGTTCTAATAAATTACCCGCTCCGTTATGTTTCGTTCTGGATGATTAGAATAAAACTTGAATCGCATAAATTCGCCAGGGAAGGACTGATGATTAAATTCTTGACTTGAGGTGTCTAGAATATAAACTTGGTTGTGTTTTTTAAAAATAAAAGCTTATTACATGAAATTTAAATAAATTTTATTATGCTTTCCATCATGGCGGCTTAGTTATTGCGTTAAAAAATAATCATAAATTAAGGAGATGAGTATGAAAAAATATATTGCTGAATTCTTCGGGACATTCTGGCTTGTCCTCGGCGGATGCGGCAGCGCGGTACTGTCTGCGGCATTCCCTGATCTTGGTATTGGCTTTCTTGGAGTTGCGCTGGCTTTCGGTTTGACAGTGCTGACCATGGCTTACGCAATCGGGCATATTTCCGGCTGCCATCTGAATCCTGCTGTTTCCATCGGGCTCTGGGCTGGTGGTCGTTTTCCCGCAAGCCAATTACTGCCTTATATCGCAGCGCAAGTCTTAGGCGCTATCGTAGCTGGAGGCATCCTTTATCTGATCGCCAGCGGCAAAGCAGGGTTTGATGTTTCGGCAGGATTCGCTTCCAATGGATATGCGGAGCATTCACCAGGCGACTATTCTCTGTTAGCGGCTTTGGTCACGGAAGTCGTGATGACGATGATGTTTCTGCTCGTCATCCTCGGTGCGACGGATGTGCGTGCGCCGCAGGGCTTGGCGCCCATCGCCATCGGTTTATGTCTTACCTTGATTCTTCTGATCAGCATTCCGGTGACCAATGCTTCAGTAAATCCTGCGCGCAGTACAGGCGTCGCAATTTATGTCGGGGATTGGGCGGTTGCTCAGCTATGGCTGTTTTGGGTGGCACCTATCATTGGCGCACTGCTTGGTGCAGTAATCTATCGTTTTATTGGCAGTACGGAAGATTAAAAGATTTAATGTCAGGACTTACGCAAGCCTGTGGGGGCGACTTCAGTCGCCCATTCAGATAAAAGGCGACTACCAACAGTAGGCGCTCTAGGCGAAGTCGCCCTTACAGGTTTTAAAACCGCTTGTTTCGGCGGTTGAACAGGAAAACTGCGTAAGTCCTGAATGTCCAGCAATGGCTTCAACGACGCTATGCGTCGCTGAAGCTGCTTCTAGTTCAGCAAGCTTAAAAAATCCTAATCATGCTTTTACGGAAGCTGTCTTAGTTGAAGTGATTGAATTCAGCTTGACCGGGTCCTTGCGCAGTTTATTGAATAATGTGCCGGTTAGTCAGGCAACAATTCCAAATTCATGATTTTCTTCTTGAGATCATTAGGGAATAGTTATTGGAAATCATCTGGCCTGATGAGGTGTTTTTATTAAGAATGCGACAAACAGAACAAATGCCGGCGAGGCTTTTTGTGCAGAATTGAATAGTTTGAAAAATGCTTTATTGTTTGTCTTGTTATTGATACAGCCATCCAGCCAGAATATGCCTGTAGCATAAGGATGAAATAATCTGAGCCGTAAAGTTTTATAAATTTGCTCGGCAATGTAAACAATCTTTAAATTTGCATGAAAAATTAGTGCACATTTTTGGGGCCGGTCGTCCCATCATGTCGGGCTTCAATCTTTTGATTAACGGATTTTATAAGAAAGAAAATGAACCAAAAATTATCAGTGAAACAATCAAGACTCATTGCCGTTCTGGCTGGAGCATTGATTATTTCCATCGCTGTCTCTGTGTTTTTTTACAGTCGGCAAGACGGTCAAGATTCGGCATTTTTGTCGCAAAACCTGTCTGCCGTGCCTGATCATACCGCAGCCTTGAGCGAGTTATTCGGCATTCCCGATTCAGGCGGGAAGGTCAGAATTTCGGCTAACGAATTGAGCAGCATCTGGTTTGAACAATCATTCAGCTTAGGCAACGATGAGTTTCATGTCATTTTCACGAAAACTCAGGAAATCGACCCACAATCCGGCGCGATCGTCAAAGCGCATGCTCAGGGCGTCAAAGTGGGCGCAATCACTTATAAGCGAATAGATAGTCAATGGCAGGCCGTATCGAAACAGCCAAAATTTGGCGATTTCGGGGAATGGGGCGATGTCCCGGAAGTGAAACAAGCTGAAATACTTCAACTGTCGCCCGAAAACATTGCATTTATGCTCGATGCCGGAGGCGGCATGGGCGGGTTTTTCGAATCAGGAAAGGCGCTGTTCGCCTACTCGAAAAACAGCTGGCGCGATCTTGGCTATGTTCAAACGGATGCGGATAATTCCGGCGCCTGTGATGAAGCACCCTCTGATGAAGGCGGCTCGATGCCGTGTTGGCGTTATACAGGCACTATATCCATCGTTCCCGGCGAGAATGCCGAATATCCTGATCTGCTGATCACCCGCACCGGCACTGAAAGCGGAGAAAACGGCGTTTCCATAGTTCCCGCCAAAAATGTGACTTACGTTTTTAACGGTGAGAAATATGTCGATGCCTCAAAACTATAAGAATCGGAAAAAAATGGTGGTGCTTGGGCAATAGTTCAATCTGATCAAAAGCTATCTTTTCTGCAAGCGCTCTGCTCTTGCTTATCTTTAACGGAATATAAGGGAAAAATCCATGTACATACCGAAGCATTTTGATGAACCCAGAATCGAAGTCATGCATGACCTGATTCGGGCCCGGCCACTTGCTACGCTGGTTACGCTGTCTGCAAACGGACTGAATGCAAATCACATTCCGCTGCTCGTGTCGGCAGAGTCGGCGCCGCTCGGAGTCTTGAGAGGCCATGTCGCCCGTTCCAATCCCATGTGGTTCGATCTGGCAAAAGATGTTGAGGTGCTGGCTATATTTCATGGTCCGGATGCTTACATTACCCCATCCTGGTACGCTTCCAAGCAGGAAACCGGAAAAGTGGTGCCTACCTGGAATTATGCTGTTGTTCATGCTTACGGCAGGTTGCGTGTTATTGATGATGCTTCATGGCTACGTTCCCAGCTCGAGGCGCTGACCGCACATAACGAAGCGGTTTTTTCCGAGCAATGGGCCGTATCGGATGCGCCTTATGAGTATACGGAAAAGCTGATCGAGGCGATCGTCGGCATTGAAATTACCGTTACCAAACTGTCAGGCAAATGGAAAGTGAGCCAGAATCAGCCGGAGCGGAATCAGGCCAGCGTCATTTCAGGGTTGAAGGCGTGCGGCACCTCTGATGCCGCATCCATGGCAACACTGATAGAGACCTTCGCCAAAAACGCGAGTTGATCCTTCATACACATCTCTTTGAACACCTGAATTTCAAGGCGGCGGTTGTACAATAGGTGCCGGATGAGATCGAAAGACTCGTGTCCGGCTCTGTAAAGTTGATAAGCGACAAGATTTGCGAGGTTAAAAATCTTAAGCAGAACATTCGTAAGCTGAGTTGCAGTGCTGTAAAAACCATCATGGAGCGCAGCGTCATGCCGGACTTATCAATCCAATCTAATGACCCATGGGTTAAAAAATCTTGAACAAAAATTTCCCGCATCAGTCACATCTTTCATATATGGTTCAAGCGTTTAATCTCGAGGAAGAGGTTTTCGTCCTGTTTCTATCAGGTTCTGCTCAGTAATCCGTCAGAGAGGAGATGCCCCATGAAAAAACAGTTTTTTTCTCATAATCACATTTATAGCAATATTTTTTCCTATTAATCTTCACACTGATCGCGCTATAGCGGACGAAGTGTTCATCGAAGCCAACCGTCAGAACCAATCCGATTGAAGTTTCACGTTACAACACCAGTGCAAAAAGTGATTGAAAACGTCGGCGTTGGTACTTTTCCTTTAGTACATTAAAACGGTGTGTTTAACATGAACGGAAAAAACGTTGCAATCATGCAGCCTTACGTATTTCCATATATCGGCTATTATTGCCTGGTGCAGGCAAGCGATACATTCGTTTTCTATGACGATGTCAATTACATCAAACAAGGGTGGATTAACAGAAACCGATTGCTATTAAATAAAGTTCCATACACTTTTACCATTCCATTGAGAAAAAGAAGCTCTTTTCAATTGATTAAGAATATCAATGTACTTGATATTAAAAAATTCAAATCGAAATTCATTAAGCAATTAGAACAATCTTATAGCAAGGCATGTAATTATCAAGCAGGCATGAGTTACGTCGATAAAGTATTGGATACCGATATTGACTTAATCAGTCAATTGGCAATGAAATCTGTGACTGATTTCTTTGAAATGTTAAATATTGAGAAAAACTTTCTGGTTTCATCCGAATGTTTCGGTGAAACGAAAGGCATCGATAAAGCTGACAGGCTTATTACGATAGTCAAGTCGCTTGATTCTGAAAATTACATAAATCCAATAGGAGGAACGGCGCTTTACGATAAACAATACTTTTCCGACAAGGGTGTAAATCTCTCATTCATTAAAGCGAAGTTGGAGAAGTATAAGCAATTGGGAGGCGAAGGATTCGTGGGCGGCCTTTCCATAATTGATGTCATTATGAACAATACCATTGATGAGCTGAAGCCTCATTTAGTGAACTACGAGCTTGTTTGAAGTCAGTATAGGAACCACTGCAACACATAACTGTAGTAGGTTCTGGCTCAGTCAGGCCGGGTTCGAGCGGCCTCAGCCCTTCAGCCGAAAATCTCTATGATGGATGTGGCAATTGTTGGCGCTCATGATTAGGGGTAACTGAACGAGTACACCAAAGCCAAATCCCCCGGATGGCGCAAGGGAACCGTGACGGTTTCCATTTTCTCATCCGGCGTGCCTTCGCCGGTAATCACGGTGATTCTGCCCGTAGTCAGTTGCTCGTCGCTGTCGTAACCTCCGTAATAATTCACGTAGACCAGATAGGTTCCCGGCAGGATTGTGGGCATGGAAAAAATCTCCGGACCGAAGCCTGTGGTCACGTCCACGTCCAGCGCGCCGCCGTTTTCCAACACCCGGTTGCCGTAGAAGCCATGTCCGCCGTCCGGTGTGATCACATGCAGGTCGACATCGGTACCGTCGCTGTCCCAGGACAGCACAACACGGAGTTTAGGACTCGGCTTTTCGCGGTAGGCTTCGTAAAACTGCGTTCGCGCCAGGCTCCTGCCGTCGGGCGCGAGAATTTCAACGCTGTTCGAGCCGGCGCCGAAAGCGTAGGGCCGCTCGAATTCGCCCTGGTCGGTTTTGAGCGGCATCGAGACGCCGTTGACCACCAGTGTTAACGGCTGTTCAACATCAACGCCGGATTTCGGGCTGGCGGCGATGCGGCCCTTGATCAGCGCCAGCGGGCTGTCCTCATCTTCGGCGTTTACGTCCGAGGCCGGATAGGTGACTTTCTGCACGTAGCGCATCCGTTCACCGGAGGAATTGCGCCAGCCGCCCAAGGGCGCGTCCAGTTCGGCCCGGCCGGGAGCGGCTGGCGCTGCGTCGGTAAAGGCTTTGATCTGGGTTTCGATTTCAGTCAGCCGACGGCTATAGGCCGAGGCAATACAGGCATTATCCTGGCAGGGATTGCGTTGTTTTTGCAGCCATTCCCTTTGCCCGGCTGCCAATTGCTGCAAGGCTTTCTTATCGCCTGATGCAAGCCAGGCGAGTTGATCGTAAAGCTCAGCCACGGCCTCGTCGGCAGCCGAGAGCGTATTATCGGCACAGATTGCGGTTTCGACCGCACTGGTCGCCTTGCTGCAATCGAAGCCGGCCGCGGCGGCGGGCATACCGCAGGCCAGCAGCGCGGTCCCAGCGGCAATCATCTTGAACAATCTCATACGTCTCCTTCGAGGATTTGTCTTGCGGTGGCTTCGATGAAAGCTTCGTCGAGCGCCCGCGGGGAATGCTTGAACGCCAGATGCAGGTATTCGTGCGCCAGACTGCGGCGGTCTTCCTCATAATCCAGATGACGCAACCAGATCCGGTTGGCGGCATAGTCCGCGCGGGGACTGCCGGAATGGGCGAGGCAGATTTCGATGCCGCCGGGCGCCTCGAATCCGTCGATTACAGCCAGCTGCCTGTTCCAGCGCGGAGTCTGCTTATCCAGCCATTGCTCCATAAGCCGGTTTCTCTGGCACGGCATTTCCTGAGAACCTGCCCAGGCCCCAGCCGTGAAGGTGGAAAATGCCCAGAGACAAAGGCTGCAAGCGTGCTTCAATCTTTTCATCGTCTACCTGACCTTGAGTGTATAAGCTGCCCCGGTTTGCAGCGCTTGCCGGCGGGGATGGTACATCTCGAAATAGCGCGCCCGGCCAAGCTCGAATTTCCCGCGTTGGGAAAACCGGAGCAGGTGCAGGAAGCGGGCATCGCCATTTAACGCTTCGACCGGAACGGTGTATCGATGCGGGAAAGCCTGGTATTCGGTGTTCTCCAGTTCCAGAGGCTGGGATTGCGCCTGATCCTGCCCATCTTCCGCTGCCCCGCCGCCAAAACCCGGCCCCGAAATTTTCATGCCCCACGGTGCGGCTTCCACATCGGCTCCCGAAGGCAAGGGAATGTCTACGGCGCCATAGCGCGCGCCGCTTTCGCCGCTGACAATCACTTCATCGAGGTAAAGGGCCGAGGAATCGATCTCCGCTCCCGGCTGGATTTCCGTGGCGGCATAGGCCGGCCCAGGGCTTTCCTCGGCTTCCCCGTTCTCCTCCTGTTCGGCATCCGGCTTTTGCAAGTCCAGTTTATACAGCTTGCGCGTCACCCGGACGTCGGAAAGCGGATTCCGAATCTCTACTTCATGCAATTCATAGCTCAGATAGGCTGCCGCCGGCTTGGCGGCAGAGATCTGAATACTCAGGGGGGCGGCGCCGGCGTCGCGGTTGCCGGCCAGTTTCCAGACCGGCAGGCCGAAGCGGGATTCAGCGGGTTCGAAAGCCGGGGGCGCGGTGAAATCCAGCTTTTCCGCCGCTGCGTAAGGTTCCGCTCCCGCGGCTTTTTGCGCCATGAGCAGCACCAGCGAGCGTTCCAAGGTCGGTGTATCCGGGCCGATATCGGCGAGCAGTTCCGAGAGTTGGCCGTCTGCTGGAGGCTGGCCCTTGCGGGCGGCATCCAGCATCAGGGCGGCTTGTTTCAGCCGGTCATCGCTGGCTTCGGGAATATCGCCTGCGAAGGCATCCACGATCTTTCGGGCCGCCGGGTCATAGGCTCCCACATCGCCCAGTGTATCCAGGATCAGCAAGGCCAGTCGTTCGTCCTGGCGCAGCATGGGAAGCCGGGTGGCGGGCGCTTTCTCGTCAAGCTCATCTTCATGCAGGATGTGGGTAAGCAAACCCGGTGTCACACTGGGCTTGTTCTCGCCGGGCTGCATGATGCGCCTGACTAAAGCTCGTGTCTGGGTTTTGACCGGCAAGCCCATCGTGCTGGTCAGCCACAATGCGGTAGCCTGAGTCAGAATGTCCTCGCTGGCGGCCTGCTGCTTGTACACATCCAGAAGGCTCAGCCAGGTGACGGGCGGCGCGGTGATGCCCAGCGTTTGCTGGGCGTGCCAGTCGGCGAAATAGGCATACGCGGTCAGCAGCAGATCATCTTTGGATTGATTGCCCCACCAGCCGAATGCGGAATTCGGCCCGGCCATTTTGACCAGCCGCAAGCGGGCGTTGGCGATTTCGTCCCGCAGTTCCGCGGTCGTTTTCTGCACGGACGGGTCGGGGCCTAGCGATTTCAGATGACCATAGGCAAGGCTGAGAGGAATCAGCCGGCTCGCGGTTTGCTCGGCGCAGCCGTAGGGATAATCCGCCAGCGATTCGGCAATGCGCCAGAAGTGCTGCCAGCCTTTCGCGGCGGGCATGAGCCGGATATTGCTCGCACCCTGGGGCAGAGCAACCGTGCTGCCCTCGGGCTTCAGATCCACCGGCTGCTCATAGCGGGTTTGCCAGCCCTTAGGAACCACCTCGATCGCCGTGTCCAGCACGTCTTGCACTTGTCCGTTGACGGCCAGCGCAGTCTTGAGCGCGCCGCTGATTCGGGCGTCGTAAGGCAGTTCCAGGTAATTGGCGCCCGGTTTTAATTCCACTTCCCGGTTAAGGTCGATGCCGTCGCCGTTGGCCGTGAATGTCGCAGGCTGGTTTTTGGCTGTCCGGTTATAGCCCACCAAGGTGATGACCGGTTTTTCGCCGGCCACGAAAGAATGGGGGCCTGTCCATTTAAGATAAATGTCCTTTGCGGAGACCAGTTGTCCAACACTCTGCCCGAACGCGCCGGCATCGGTCCACGCCCGGCCGGTGATGCGCCAGCGGGTCAGCGATTGTGGCATCCTGAACGAAAAGCTGGCCTTGCCCTCGGCGTCGGTCACCAGATCGGGCAGCCAGGCGGCGGTGTCGATGGCTTCCCGGCGCGGGCGTTCCAGCATTTTCAATGGCCGATTGCTGTAGGAGGGCTGCGGCGGGGCGCTGCGCTCGACGGGCAGGGCCATATCGTAGGCATGAAAATTGAGGCTGGATGAAGTCCGCACCTGGTTGCGGCGGATGTGCTGGAAGAAGTCCTGAATGTTCGGCGCGATTTCAGGTTGTAGGCCGTACACCGCTTCATCCACTACACCCACGGCGAGACGGGTGGAAACGGGGCGGCCATCCAGTTGCGTGCGGACTTCCACCCGTACCTCATCGCCGGGCCGGTAAATCGCTTTATCGGCAGTGAAGGCGATCTCGACGGCAGGAATCCGCACCTTGATGCCTTTGTTCTGGAAGTTGTAGTGTCCATCCTTCACGTACAGCACCGAGAACACCCGGTTGGGCGCATAGCCGGGGCGTATCGGAATATCCGCCCGCCATTGCGTTTCGCCGATGCGGGTGAGGCTGGCCCAGTCGGTGCCTTCAGCCATGAGTCCTGCGCCCTGCACGGAATCCCGTTCCAGCGTGAGTAGAGCGTTGTCCACCGGATCGCGGAAGCTGATGAGGGCATGGGCGGTTTCGCCTTCGCGGTATTCGTCCTTGTCCAGATCGATCCTGAGTCCGCCCGTTGCCAGTCTGGCGCCATTGTCGGATACCCAATGCTCGGTCCGGCCGACGACTTCACCGTCGGCATCCTTGATCCGCACCGTATAGGCGCCAGCCTGAGTGAATTCTACCCTGAAGCGGCCGTCTTTCACCTCGCCGGTTGCGCGGCTTTGGTCATCCAGCCGCAGGGTTTCCCAGGACACGGCCTGGCCCGCCGCCTGCCGAGTGCCAGCCAACGGCTCGGCGGTGAAATCGATGCCCTCGCCGGGCTTGGAGACATGAGCGGCAGCGCTGAGTTGATAAAGTTTGCGGCCGCTCTCGATGATGAATTCCTTGACCGCAGTCACCCGATAGGTCGAGCTGTCGGCACAAGCCACGCGCAAAATGTAATGGCTGGGTTCCTTGGCCGGCGGCAGGTCGAACTCCACCGCGCCGTCGTCGCCGGCGATCCGGCTTTCCTGAGCCAGCTTGACCGGGAAATGCATCTGGGCGCCGGTGTAATAATTATTGTAGCCCTCGCCGCCGAGCAGGTTCAGCGCCTGGGCGCGCAGGTTCAGGTCCACGGTGGCGCCCTTGACCGGCTCTCCGCTCGGATAGCGCAACTGGATGCGCGCATGAATGGGTTGGCCGGTTTTGTAGTTCTGCTCGCGGGTCGTAATCTCCACATCGAAATGCGGCTTGGTGTAGGCGGCGACCCGGAACGAGCCCATGTAGGCCGCCCCCTGATAGCTCAGGTTCAGGGTATAGCCGCCGGCTACGGCTTCCTTGGGCAAGCGGAACTCGGCGTTGGCGCCCTGTTCAGGGGATGCCTGCAATGCCTGAACCGCGACCGGCGTGCCGTTGGGGTCGAGCACGGAAAGGGTGACGCTGCCAGCTGCCAGGGGCGAGGAGTTCAGCGCATCCTGGAAGGTTCTTCCCACCAGCTTGACGTGGACTTTGTCGCCCGGCTGATAAAGCGGCCGGTCGGTGAAAGCGTAAAGCTTGTCGCCTTCGATCTCGCTGTCGTAGTAGAAATTCTCCGAAACGAACACGCCGCCCCGACTGTCCTGGCCGATGATGTAGCTGCGCTCAGGGATCTTGCGCTGGATCATCAGGAGGCCGCGCGAGTCGGTCTCGCCCTCCTGCATTACGCCCACCCCGTCCGAGAACAGGATGCGGGCCTGTCCGGCAGGACGGCCGGTTTGCCGCTCGGCGGTCCAAACCAGCAACTGTTCCCTGGACACCTTGGCGACCGCGATCATATCGGATACGAATACCACCGTTATGGCCCGCTGCCCGCCGATGGCGGCTTCCACCAGGTACAGGCCGGGCGGCAGTTTGCCCAGCGGGATTTTCACATCGCCCGGTTTGGGATTGATGAATTCGCTGCTGCTGCCCTCCATGTTCACGGTCGAGTCCTGCTGTATGGGCTTCGCTGTCCAGATCGGGTAACGGAAGCGATCGACCAGCTCGAAGCCGGGCAGGGGCTTAATCTGCGGATCATGGCGGAATTCGGTGTGGTAGCTGTGCGGCGGCGCCTGCTTGAGCGTCGGGATAGCCTCGACCACTTTGGCCCGCGCCTCGCTGGAAAAGATGCGCTGCCAGGCCAGCCGGGTTTTCTTGTACCACGTGTCGAAGACGTAGTTCAGCGCATTGACGATGCCTTCGGGGCGGGATTGCGCCGTCACCTGGATGCGGTGCAGGTTGCGCTGGCTTTTCAGAAACGCCAAGGGGTCGGGCACGCGGTATATCAGGATGTCCGCATCCTCGTCCGAAGCGCTCGTCGGCCCGTCCAGCCTGACCACCGCCATTTCGTCGGAACCGAACGGGGTTTCCGCGACTAAAAAGAACCTGTCTCCGGCGGCTCGTTCATAGCCGCTGGGATCAATGTCGCCCGCCCACGCGATGTTAATCAGCGTGATAAGAACGAGAAACGGTAGATACCGGCAAAGTTGGGATTGTCGGGTCGTGGTTGCCACCGGGTGTCCTTCCAATTCATGAGAGTGTCGAGGGGAACGGCCCGCAGGCCGTTGTCGTTTTTGGCCTTGGAGCCGCGATGGTAAGCGATGTAATCCCCCATCCATACCATCAGGTGCTGGCTGTCGCCCTGGTCGTAAAACAACAGGTCTCCCGGCAAAGCCTGGTTGATATCCGAGGATATGAAGACGCTGTTCTCCTGGACCAGATCTATGGCCGAGGCGTAGGCGCCGCGCTGGCCGTCCGCCCGCCTCCAGCGGTTATGCAGCGCGGACTGTTCGGGCGTCAGTCGGACTTCCGGCGGGAGGAAGCGGTTAGACACCCCGTTGGCTTTGCGCCAGGCCTCGCCATGCGCTTTGAGCGCCTCGCCCACGGCGAACCGGACCAGACCGGCGCAGTCCTGCTGCGCCCAGCGCGGCGTCGGCCCTTGCCGGAGCTGTTCGCCGACGATGCGCACGAACCAGGCGCGGAAGGCATCGGTCTGCCGGGTGTCCAGCACCGGTTCGGCGCAGGCTGCGGAAGCGCCGAGCAGAGCCAGCGCCGCCAGCACTATTCGGACCACTTGAGCGGTTCCCAGGCAGTTTTTCCAGTCGGCGCCGGCAGACGCATGATCCGTCCGTCCTTAAGCTTTTCCAGTTCCGGCAGCAGGCGCTCGGAGACATTGGCCCGGAATATCGGTTCCCGTTCGCCCGGCAGACTATCCAGCAGGGCGGTTGTGACCATGTCGACAAGGCGGTCGGGATACATCGCTACAGCGGTTTCGCTATTTTTAGGCAGGGCGTCGCCCAGGGCCGGATAGCGTCCCTCCAGGACCGCAATGGCATCATCCACCAGCGTCGCATCCGGCGAGAACAGCAGCATATCTCGCCACTCTGCCAGAGCGACAGTGAAATAGCGGCCTGAGCGCATGTCTTCACTGCGCTTACTATCTTCTCGCGGCCGGATTCCGTAGGGCGAACTGACTTCACGACGCCAGACCGTACCGTTCGCCTGCTTGTCCTCCAAGACTTCGAACGGCGGGTGATAGATGACAACAGGGGCTTCTGCTGGCTCATCTTCTCCGGCCTGTTGTGCCGGTTTAGCGGCGGATGGCTCGACTTGCGCCACGCCCGCTTCGTGGGTGCCGATGGCGGCCCTGAACAAGCTCTGCAGGGTCGTGTTCAAGCTGGCTTCGGAATTTTTCCGGATCGCTACCAAAGGAGCGTAGAGTTTGGTCTTGTCGTACCAGCACACGGCGGCAGGCGGCTCGAGGGCGTCCGCCAAGCGCTCGGCATCATCCGCAGACACCACTTTGGACAGGAGCGCGGCTGTCCGGTCCGGATCGATTGGAACTGCCGCGCATAAGGCCGGATGGTCGGGTACGGCGTTCCATACTTTGGAGGCCGTGGGGAAAGGGGGCGATGCCGAAACTGCCGCTGTCCAGCCGGGAGCATCATAATCGAAGCGCAGCGCGTGCAACGTCGGAAATAGCGTCTGATAGCCCAGGCTTAGGTAATTCGCGGACACCGCGAAAGTATGGACATGGGGCTGAGCGTCCAACTGGAAACTCTGCGTCCAAAGGTCGGCCGGGTTTTCCGTGTTCAGCAGGCGGTTGACTCTCTCCAGTTCCTCCGCATCTGTGTGCAGCAGGATGCCGGCATCGGAAAAGATCAGCAGGCGATCTCCGACGCTGGCGAAATATAGCTTCAGGCGGCGCCCATAACTCAGTTCGAATACTTGGGGGGCGCTGGGGCCTGGGAGCGCGCCGGCGATGCGCAATTGGCTGTCGGCCAGGGCCGTCTTTGCCAGCGCTTCCAGGACCGGCACCAAACCTTCGCGGCGGACCACCGTCAGCCAGCGTCCGAGTCGGCCATCGCGGCTTTTCCAAAAGGCGATTTGGGCCGGGCGGTCGAGAATCGCAGCAAGGAAGCGATCGCCCAGATTGAGCTCGTGCTCAAAGCCGATCCGCCTTAAAGTACCTTCCAGGCTCAGCCGCTCCTCATTCTCCTGATAATAGAAGAACAGGTCTTCCAGGGCCAGATGCTGCAGAACCGGGGCCGTGAGCAGATCTTTCGGGAGTCTGGACAGGCTTTGTGTGTTGAGCAAGGCATCCGGGGTCAGCAGGTTTACCTCGACCGCTAACGCAGGCTCGGTCCTAGCCCGCGAATACCAATGATATAGGCCCGTCCCGATGACTATGATGACTGCCAGACCAAGCAGGGCCAGCAATGAATAGCGCCATTTGCGGCTTGCGGTAAGCGCTGTTCCGAGGTTGCGCAGAAAAGTCAAGCAATGAGTTCCTTTAGAAGTGGGCGTTAGATTTTAAAGATGGGTATTTTTAAATCACTTTAAGAGCCGCTCCATTCTAGACTAAGAATATGGAATTGTCAGCAAAGGCAGGGCTGCAGCTCAAATGACGTTTTGTTGTGCATTCCGAGTTACAGTGAAGAAAAAGGTTGCCCATATATCAAATGGGCAACCTTTGATCAGGTCCGGTTAGTTTTCTAGCGATCAGTCTTTTTCCCAGCTATCGCGCAGAGTCACTGTCCTGTTGAATACCAACTTTCCGTCTGAGCTGTCGGAGTCCAGGCAGAAATAGCCGGTGCGTTCAAACTGGTAGCGGCTTTCAGGCTTTGCATCAGCCAGGCTGGCTTCGACGCGGCAGTCTGTCAGTATTTCCAGCGAGTTCGGGTTCAATGCGTCGAGGAAATTCTCTTCATTATCCGGATTGGGCAGCTTGAACAAGCGATCATACAAACGTACTTCCGCTGGCTGTGCGTGCGCTTCGGAAACCCAGTGTATGACGCCTTTGACTTTGCGTCCTTCCGGATTCTTGCCCAACGTGTCAGGATCATAAGTGCAGTGCAGTTCGATAATGTTGCCGTCGGCATCCTTGATGATTTCGTTGCATTTAATGATGTAAGCGCCGCGCAGGCGGACTTCGCCGCCTTCTATCAGGCGCTTGAACTTAGGCGGCGGCACTTCGGCAAAATCATCCTGTTCAATCAGCACGACTTTGGAGAAGGCAACTTCACGCTTGCCGAACTCAGGCTTCTGGGGATGGTTGCTGATTTCCATGTATTCGGTCGTGTCGTCGGGATAATTTTCGATGACTACCCGTAAAGGCCGCAGTACGGCCATCGCGCGGGGCGCATTCTCGTTGAGGTCCTCGCGGATGCAGTATTCCAGCATGCCCATTTCTATCCATGAATGCTGTTTGGTCACGCCGATGCGTTCGCAGAAATCGCGTATGGCTTTAGGCGTAAAGCCTGCGCGGCGCAGACCGGCAATGGTCGGCATGCGCGGGTCATCCCAGCCATTGACGTGTTTTTCGGTGACCAGCTGATTGAGCTTGCGCTTGCTGACGATGGTGTATTCCAATTGCAGGCGGGCAAATTCTATCTGCTGCGGATGGCAGGACGTAGCGAGCTGGTCCAGAACCCAATCGTAAAGCGGACGATGGTCTTCAAACTCCAGTGTGCACAGCGAGTGCGTAATGCCTTCAAGCGCGTCGGAGATGCAGTGTGTGTAATCGTACATCGGATAGATGCACCATTTGTCGCCGGTGCGCTGGTGATGAACGCGGCGAATGCGGTACAGAGCAGGATCGCGCATGTTGATATTCGGCGATGCCATATCAATCTTGGCGCGCAGTACGTATTGTCCATCGGCAAACTCGCCGTCGCGCATGCGTCTGAACAGGTCCAGGTTGTCTTCTACAGAGCGGTTTCTGTCCGGGCTTTCCTTGCCGGGTTCGGTCAGGGTGCCGCGATAGGCTCTGATTTGTTCGGCAGACAGACTATCGACATAGGCTTTGCCGTCTCTGATCAGCTGTACGGCATAATCGTAAAGCTGTTCGAAATAGTCCGAGGCATGGCGTAATTCCGTCCATTGAAAGCCCAGCCATTGCACGTCGCGTTTAATGGATTCTACATATTCGTCGCTTTCTTTTTCAGGGTTCGTATCGTCGAAACGCAGGTTGCAAGTGCCGTTATACTCGCGGGCAATGCCGAAGTTCAGACAGATCGATTTCGCATGGCCGATATGCAGATAGCCGTTGGGCTCAGGCGGAAACCGGGTGACGACTTTTCCATTATTTTTGTTTTCCTTGAGATCGTTGTCGATGATATGGCGAATAAAATTTGGTGATGGCAGATTTTCGTTTGTGGCCATGAGGTCTGTATGTAATTGTCGCGTTATGGATGTTGATTTAATAGTCAGATAATGCAGCCAGATCAGCCGTTGAGTGATCGGCAGGCTTTCTATAAGTATTTAGCATTTCAAGCTGCTGGATCATTGTCGAGCATACTACTGTACGTGCCCGCTTTAGTAAAGACCGTGCCAGGCGCGAAAATACGCAATAGGGAATTTAGTCGGTCGAATCTTTATTTTCCTTGAGCTGTTGCAGTACGTCGATGCCTTTTTTGCGTTGCAGGCGGATGATTTCCAGTTCGGTTTGATACAGTTTCTTCAAGCATTCATCATCAGCCTGTTCTATTTTATCCGAGATCTTCCGTTCTTTTTTCTTGAGACTCTTCAGGATCTTTTTCAGCTCTTCTCTGTGGCGTTTTTTTCTTTTTTGGGCAGGGTCAAAAAAGGCTTGTAATTTATGCAATAGCTTTTCTTTATTCATGGCGGGTGGAAGCAAGAATTAAAAAAGTACTGTCGAGTATAATCCTAATCTACGGATTGTCTGTTATGGGCGCATCCACCGCTTGAACGACTTCCTTGATCTCGGCTTCATCCAGGGCTAATTGCTGTTCAATGTGAACAGCGTTGATATTGTCATTCACAAATAGCGTTTCGGCAGTTTTAATCAAATTTTTCTTGATGTTGTACATGTATGTGCTGTCGTTGATCAAAGACGAGCCGGTTTCAGGCGTGATTTTTCGCTCCCTGATTAGTGTGTCAATTGAGCGGTTCATTCGCATATCCTCGTCTTCAATCATCGCCTTTAAAACATCCAATGACAATAACGGCAATTCGTTCTCGGCAATTTCCCGCCTGAACTGTTCAATTTGCTGGATCAGCGACACTATCTGATAAGCGATTTTTTTATACTCGTCGATTGTGGCCTGATTTTTCGAGGTTCTGGAGCGGACCCAGTTTTTCTGTAAATGTTTGGTGTCTTTGATCGCTTCAACCAGCGTCCGGTTGGCATCGCGCAGCAAGGCGAGATTGGGCGATTGTTTCATTTCCCATGCGGAATTCGCTTGGCCGATAAAAGCAATGATGGCGCTGTAGATGCCTTTTATTCTTTTCTCATAGCCCGCGTCAATATCGTATTCGATAGGGTCGTTATTTTGTTTTATCAAGTGTTTGAGATCGGATTGGTCCGAAAGGCTGCGTTTGCGCAACCCAAACGCATGCAGAATGATATGGATGCCATGGTCATATAAATGGATGGTTTCCAGCCTGACCGATTCAGCGACGGTTTCAGGAAATCCGATGGCGGACGGATTTAAATATTTGGGCCTGAAAAGGTTGGGGCGTTTCTCTACGAATATTTTTTCCAGCAGCGCGACCAGATGGTTCACGAACGGCAGCATAACGGCAACGCCGACCAGATTGAACAGACTATGGAAAGTCGCCAGTTTCAGTGTGTTATCCGTGACAGCAATGCCTAGCGCGGCATCGATCCTGTCAACGGCAATGATAAATTCTCTGATGAAAATCAGGGCGATAATGCCGGTCAGCAGGTTGAACAGCAGATGCGCGCCGGCCAGTCGTTTACCCTGGACATTGGCGCTCAGGGAGCCGATGATGGCGGTAAAGGTCGTGCCGATATTGGAGCCGATGGCCAGCGCCAGTGCATTGTTATAAGTGATCTGATGCACGGACAGCGCCGTGATGATCAGCACCAGCGTGGCATGGCTGGATTGCATGATCATGGTGGCGATGATGCCTATTAATGTGTAAATCAACAGTCCCTTTAAGCCCGGCATGGCGTAATCCGCCAGCTTGATGGTATTTTCGAAATTTTCGAAACTTTCTTTCATAAAATGGATGCCGAGGAAAAGAAAGCCCAATCCGGTCAGGATGTAACCGATCCCTTTTAGCTGCTTGTCATTCTGAAAACTGCATAAAACGCCGAAAACCAGCATGGGCATGGCATAAGTGGAGATTTTGACTTTCAATCCCAATCCGGCAATCAGCCATGCGCCGGTAGTTGATCCGAGATTGGCGCCGAATATGATGCCAATACCTGCGGCTAAATCGAGCAAGCCGGCGCTTAAAAAGGAAATGGTGATAATCGAAACTAGGGTGCTTGACTGCATAAAAGACGTTGATACGATGCCAAAGCTGAGACTTTTCCAGATCGTATCCGTGGTTTTTTGCAGAATCCGCTCCAGCATGCCGCCGGTAAAGGCTTTAAAGCCTTGTTCCAGAGACAGCATGCCGAAGATAAAAATCGCGATGCCTGCGGCAATGCCTTTAAATTCATCGCTTAGCCAGAAACCATAAGACAGCAGCGGAACAACAACAAATAGAAGAGTTTTTGGCATGTTTCAATAAAATAGGGCAAAGGCTGAGGCTTACTTGGGGAGAGCCATGAAAAAACGGCATAGTTTAAAGGCGGGGGTGACTTTCGTCGCCTGTCGGCAATAAAAAAGGCGGCTTCAGCCGCCTTTATGAATTGCGATTAAATCGGTGGTTGGCTCGGCCCGGTCGATTTGACCTGGACAATATCGCCGACCGTCAGTACGCCGCACTGATCATGCAGGGCATTTTGCCCGAAGTAGACTTTATTTTGCCATTTTCTGACACGGTTAAGTGTTATCAGAGGTTCTTTGCCTGTTTGCGCAGTTTCGGGATCTATGGTGGGCACCGAGCAGCGCGAGCAGGGTTTGGGAAGCCTGAAATCAATAGCGCCAATGCGGATTTCGCGCCAGCTGTCTTCAGCATAAGCAGGGCAGCCGGCAATGACCAGATTGGGTCTGAAGCGGGTTATCGGAAAATCCAGTCCCATTTCACGATTTAATGAAGCCAGCGAATTTTCCGAGATAATCAGAAAAGGAAAGCCATCGGCAAACGAGACCTGGTCAGTGGTTTGGGCATAATTAGGGTCGACTCGACGGATCTCGTCGTCGGGCTGATAGACAAGCCGGCAATCGATGTTTAGAAAACGGCTCAGCCATTGATCGGCTTTTGGCGACACGCTGCGGGCATCACACTGATCGCGCCAGATGGTGCTGTCGATGATCTCGCCGCCTTCGGGCGTCAGCGGCAGTATCAGGTTTTCCATGCCGGGCGCGGACAGGACCAGGTCGTTTTCGGCCAGGGCCGTTTTAATCAAGGCCATTCGCGGCAGTTTGCGCTGACTCAGAAATTGCCGGTCTTTATCGATAAGCATCCATTTTCTGTCATGCAAAAGTCCGGTTTTGGTAACGGGCCAATGGCGCACACTGATGCCCGCCAATGATTTTACCGGGTAAATGTATATATCGCTTAATGTAAAGTGTGTCATTCGGATTAAGTTGTCTTGCATGATTAGTACAGGATGTTTACCAAAACTGTACAGAAATGGGATTCATTTGAATATTAATTCTTTCTGGGTTTCGAGCAAATAATCCCCGAGTTCGTCATTATAACGTTTGAATTTGATACCATACCGGATATTCGAAAGAGTGGGCTTGCGGACCACGATGCCTTCGATTTTAAAAGTTTTTCCGCTGTCGAACTTAAGTTCCAGCGTTATTTCGTCCCGGATATCGAGTTTTTTATGGCTGCGAATCAAGACGCCTTTGCTGCTGATGTCAATTAAATCGGCCGGCGTTTCGCGGCCAAAGCTGAACAGGCCGTTTTTACTGAAGGTGACTTTGATGTCTTTTCTTATGAAGCGAGTGGTAATGCGATTGTTGATGGCTTGATCTTCTGCTAGATCAAAGTCAAAAAATTCATCGGCAGCTTCTGCATCATCAAAGCTCATGGGTATGGTGATTACCATTGTTATCAGGATGATTCCAAGTATTGCCTGTAAATGGGTAAATTTCAATATAACGGTTTTGCGCGAACTTCAAATGAAAAGCAAAAAAGTCGGTGAATCCGTTAAAATTGATGATCTGTTCGTTTTTATTGCTAAGGAAATACCGTGTTGCGCAGCCAGTCACTTCGGATAGTTGTTAAATTTTTATTTATTATTCAATTGCTTACTGTCAGTCTGGTTTATGCGGAAGCTAAACAGACGGTTGATATCGCTTATTTGGCGCAGGAGCAGCAAGCGCCTCCGCCTCTGTCTAATTTAGATCCTTTTATCGAAAATAAGGGCGTTTTAGGGGCAGGGCTGGCGATTGATGACAACAATACGACAGGTCAATTTACCGGACAGAAATTTGTCCTGAAAAAATTCATCGTGCCGATTGGCGGCAATGTCGCTGAGGAGTTCAACAAAAATATTGCCGGCAAGTTTCAGTTCGTCGTGAGTACGCTGCCTGCCGAGCAGATAATCGGCATTGCCGATTTGCCTGCGGCTCAGCAGATGGTGTTGTTCGATGCGGCTACGCGCGACGATGCCTTGCGCAATGAGCAGTGCCGCAAAAACGTGCTGCACATGCTGCCCAGCAGAGCCATGCGGGCCGATGCATTAGCGCAATATATGATGAAAAAA
Organism: Methylobacter sp. Wu1; assembly: GCF_036553575.1. Taxonomy (NCBI): domain Bacteria; kingdom Pseudomonadati; phylum Pseudomonadota; class Gammaproteobacteria; order Methylococcales; family Methylococcaceae; genus Methylobacter; species Methylobacter sp. Wu1. The sequence continues at coordinate 84,970 of NZ_JAZHOC010000074.1, forward strand.
CGCTGGACCGAGTGGTTTCTGGTCATCGGCCCCAATCCCGAGGATCGCTTGTTTGCCGATGCCATCAGGCGGGCCGCCAAGCGTTTCGGCATGAAAATTGTGGAAGAAAAAGCTTGGGAGCACACTTACGATGCGAGGCGCACGGCGCAATCGGATGTGCCTGTATTTACCCAAGTGGATGACTATGATGTGCTGGTTGTCGCCGATGAGCAGGGGCTGTTCGGGGAATACCTCGATTATCGCACCTGGTATCCGCGGCCGGTGATTGGAACCCAAGGCTTGATTGCCACGGCATGGCACCGGACGCATGAGCAATGGGGCGCCGTGCAGATTCAAAATCGTTTCAAGGAACAGGCCGGGCGCTGGATGGAAGAGCAGGATTATGCCGCTTATCTGGCGGTCAGGGCCGTAGGCGAAGCGGCTACGCGGACGAAATCCAATGAATTGCAACCGGTTAAGGATTACCTGTTGAGTGAGCAGTTTGCGTTGCAAGGCTATAAAGGCAATCCTTTGTCTTTCCGCTCCTGGAACGGCCAATTAAGGCAGCCGATTCTGCTGGCGGCCCCGAGATCATTGGTCGCCGTAGCACCGATTGAAGGTTTTCTGCATCCGAAAACCGAACTCGACACTTTAGGGTATGATCAATCCGAATCAACATGTAAATGAGGAAGCTGCATGAAAAAAAATTATTTAGCACTGTTTTTGGCAATGGCATCGATGAGTTCAGTACAGGCGGAGACTGTTTTCGTCACGCTGGAAAAAGATAATGCCCTGGCAGTCGTCGATCCGGTGGAAGGCAAGTTAATCAAGACAGTGCCTGTCGGCCAGCGTCCGCGCGGCATCGCCATCAGTCCGGATAACAAGTACCTCTATGTTGCCACCAGCGATGACAATACCATCAGGATTGTTGATGCCGACACTTTGGCCGTAGTAGGCCAATTGCCGTCGGGTGAGGACCCTGAGACATTCGCACTGAACCCGGCCGGCGACCGGCTTTATGTCTCCAATGAAGATGACAGTAGGGTAACCGTCATCGATACCGCCAGCAAAAAGGCCGTCAAACAGATTCAGGTGGGCGTCGAGCCTGAAGGCATTACGGTCAGTCCTGATAACCGTTGGGTGATCAGTGCTTCAGAGACGACGAATATGCTCCATTGGATCGATACGAAAAGCATGGCGATTACCGACAATACCCTGGTTGATCCGCGCCCCCGCGCCGTCAACTTCACAGCCGACAGTCAGCAGTTATGGGCGACATCGGAGATGGCCGGCACTTTAACGATTCTGGACGCCAATACCAGACAAATCGTCAAAAACATCCACTTTGAAATACCTGGCGTCACTAGCGATAAAATTCAGCCGGTAGGCATCGTGATCGATAAGGATAGAAACAGAGGCTACGTGGCGTTAGGGCCTGCAAACCGTGTCGCGGTTGTCAATGCAAAGACGTTTGAAGTCGAAAGATATCTTCTGGTCGGTCAACGGGTCTGGAACCTGGCTTTTTCGCCTGACCAGAAAAGACTCTATACCACAAACGGTATCAGCAATGATATCTCCATTATCGATCTGGACAGCCAGAAAGTGACTAAATCGGTCGGCGTCGGGCTTTACCCTTGGGGAGTTGCAGTCAAGCCATGAGTGCGCCTACAGCATTATTAGTCAAGGACTTAAGCTTTTCCTATGGCAGCAAGAAAGCGCTGGATCAGGTGAGTTTTCAGATTCAGCAAGGCGAGTGCACGATTCTGTTGGGGCCGAACGGCGCCGGCAAGAGCACGCTGTTTTCATTGATTACGCGGCTTTATGACACTCGGATCGGGCGCATCGAACTATGCGGCTTCGATATCAAGCGGCAAACGCGCAAAGCCCTGGCAAGGCTGGGGGTGGTTTTCCAACAAACCACGCTGGACATGGATCTGACGGTGATGCAGAACTTGCGTTACCATGCCGCTTTGCACGGCATGGGCCGCAAGCTGGCCGCGCAGCGGATTCAGGAAGAACTGGAGCGCTTGAACATGTTCGAGCGTCGCTTTGAGCAGATACGAGAACTTAACGGTGGGCACAGACGGCGGGTCGAGATTGCTCGGGCGCTGCTGCATAAGCCGTCGCTGCTGTTATTGGACGAGCCTACCGTCGGTTTGGATGTGCCCAGCCGTCACGATATCGTGGAGTATGTGCACAGGCTTGCCGGCGAGGAACAGATGGCTGTTTTGTGGGCTAGCCATTTGATTGATGAAATTTATCCGGAGGATCGCTTGATCGTGCTGCATAAAGGCCGCATTAAAGCTCAGGGCACTGTTGATGAAGTCCAGGAAGTCACCCAATCCGCAACGATTAAAGAGGCTTTCTACACATTGACGCAGGGAGAGCAGGCATGAATATACTGCATTACTGGCGGGCAATGTGGGGCATCATCTGGCGCGAATTATGGCGTTTCGTCACGCAACGCGAGCGCTTTATTTCCGCTCTGGTCAGGCCTTTGGTCTGGCTGTTCGTATTTGCCGCCGGCTTTAGAGCGGCATTAGGGCTGGCTATCACGCCGCCTTATGAAACTTATATACTTTATGAAGTATATATCACGCCCGGCCTGATCGGCATGATTCAACTGTTCAATGGTATGCAGAGCTCATTGTCAATGGTATACGACCGGGAGATGGGCAGCATGCGGATACTGATGGTCTGCCCGCTGCCGCGAGGGTTTTTATTGCTCAGCAAATTATTGGCCGGCACGGCGGTATCCATCTTGCAGGTGTATGTGTTTTTAGCGATTGCCTGGTTTTATGAAATACAGGCTCCGTGGCAGGGGTATCTGTGGATATTGCCGACATTGATGTTGTCCGGACTGATGCTGGGCGCTCTGGGGTTATTGTTGTCTTCATTCATAAAACAACTGGAAAACTTTGCAGGCGTCATGAATTTCGTCATTTTTCCGCTGTTTTTCATGTCCACGGCGCTCTATCCTTTGTGGAAAATCAAGGAATCCAGTGAGCTGCTTTATAATCTTGCTAAATACAATCCGTTCTCGCAGGCGGTTGAGCTAACTCGATTCGCCTTGTACGAGCAGTTTAATCAGGAGGCTTTTGTTTACACATTGGTCGCATTCGTTATTTTTATGACAGCGGCGATCATTGGTTATAATCCATCAAAGGGTATGATGACGAGAAAGGGAGGCGGCTGACAGCCGATTCTCACGTCTAAACCGATTTGCTGGTTTGGTCTAAAATTATCTCAACGTCGGAATCAATAAATTTAATTAGGAGAAAGAAATGACTTACGCTCAGGATATTAGTGAATTGATTGGCAACACCAGTTTATTGAAATTGAGGCATATTGCAGAGGCTGATTCAGCTGATGTAGTGGTCAAACTCGAGTCCCGCAACCCCGGGGGCTCAGTCAAAGACAGGATCGGCCTCGCGATGATCAAAACAGCTGAGCAGGAAGGCAAGCTTAAGGCCGGCGGCACCATAGTCGAGCCGACATCAGGCAATACAGGCATTGCTCTGGCGATGGTTGCCGCAGTGCGCGGCTGTCGATGCATATTGACCATGCCGGAAACCATGTCGGTGGAAAGACGGCATTTGCTGGCGTTGTACGGTGCGGAAATTGTTCTGACTCCCGGGCCCGAAGGCATGAGGGGCGCTATTAATAAGGCAGAAGAAATCGTCGCCAATACGCCGGGCGCGTTTATGCCTCAACAGTTTGAGAATCCCGCCAATCCGGAAGTACACAGACAGACGACGGCAGAAGAAATATGGTCGGCCACTGATGGAAATATTGATGCGTTCGTGTGCGGCGTAGGCACGGGCGGAACGATTTCAGGGGTTGCCGATGTTATCAAAAAAAGAAAAGGCGATTTTCAGGTTATTGCCGTAGAGCCCGCAGAGTCTCCCGTTATATCCGGCGGCACCCATAGTCCTCATAAAATTCAGGGCATCGGCGCCGGCTTCGTTCCCAAGAACCTGAGCGTGGATTTATTGGATAGTATTGAATTGGTGAGCACGGATGAGGCATTCGCAATGCGCAAGCGATTAATTGAAGAAGAGGGCATTCTGGCAGGCATTTCATCAGGAGCCAGCGTCTGCGCTGCTTTAAGGGTGGCTAAAAAACTGGGGCCGGGAAAAACAGTTGTCACCATTATTCATGATACCGGAGAGCGTTATTTGAGCATGGGCTAAATGGTCTGGTCAGTTTTTACAGAGCGAAGTCAAAATCGGTGGAATATGTGAAGAATTCTTTCTTTCTGGTAATCCCAGCGCAACAGAATGAGCCTCAGCGCCTTAGAGAATTTTCAACCAGGGCATTGCAGCAGTGGATTACCGAATTGCCGACAGCTAATCCTGGTTTAGCTACGCGTCTGCTTTATGATTTTATTGTAGATTGCAATTCCATTGAGATGGATAGCCAGATGAGGCTGGACGCCCTGGAACTTGTAAGGCCTAGCTTGCTGGTTATTGAAGATTATCTTCGCTCAAGACTGACAAGAACCGGCTTTCCCAAAGAAGAAAACGACAAGAAAATTCTCGATGTATTGGTCGCGATTGAAAAGGAATTCACCATCGGTTATTGGATAGTGCTTAAAGAACTGACTCGGCGCAATGTGAGTTGGTTTCAGGGGAAAAATGCGGCGTTGGCGGTTCAGCGCTGTATTAGAGGATTAAGCAGTCTTGTTGTCAGTCATTTTCTTATGGGGATTTCCATTCCTGATTGGGTATGGATAGATCTCCATTCGCTTTATAAACTCAGCGTCGACATAAAAAAAGACAAGACCAAAATAGCCAATGGCATAAACCAGTCCGATAAAGCAAGTTCGCCCGAAGAATGTTATAAACAGATCCTGTTGCTCAGCCTTGCTGATCCAACAGGATTGGTACAAAAAGAGATCTTGTTGGTTTATAACTTCATAGAAACCATAGATTATTTAGTGAGTCTGAAAAATGAGGCCGTTGCCGGCCAGCAGATGCAATGCATTATTTCAACGGATGAAGATAAACCGCCGCATTATCAGGAGAGCATGGGTGTCAGGCATGACCCGGCCGCGCTATATGTGGATTTCACCAAGTTATTTAAGGCATTACAGAAAAAGAATAAGCTGATCAGCGCGACCGAGGCAAGATTCAGCTCAATGTATGTCTCGAAAAATAACAGTGCGAAGTTATCGCCAGAATTACTTGACTACCTTGGGCAAAGGTGGTCAGGAATTGATCTTCAGGGAACTCCTGTTTTCAGCGACAGATTAGACCGATATATCGCCATTGGTCTGGAAGCGTCTTTTGATCTGCAAAATTCATCGGAAACGAATGCCGAAAAAACGCTGGAGTTTTTGGCCCAGTCAAGCTCCGACCAATTATTATCTTGCGTATTTGAAAAAACAGGCGTTTTGTCCGTCGGGAGTCTGGTGAGCTTCAGAAAAACAAATATGCCGGAACATCAGCGCTCCCTGGGGATAGTCAACAAAATCATTGTAGCGAAACAAAACGGAAAGATAGATTTTGGCATGCAATTGATAGCACAGCAATCTATCTCCGTAACTTACAGGCAGTTGGACGCCTCGGTAAAAGATGAACTGCAAAAAGCCTTGTTTTATGCAGGAAATGAACACGAAAGTGAAATGACTTATATCATCACCGATACCAGCATGCTGGAAGGCGATATTATCCGTTTATTTATACAACAGGAAGAATTCCCTGTAGTCCTTAAAAACAGGAAAAATATCGGGTTAGGTTATTGGCAATTTGAATTCCAGCGCATAGCGGAAAAACAAACCCCGGCTCATACTAAAAAAGGCTACGATTTTATTTAAGCTGGCCAAAATAAAGGCACACATAGCGCTTGAAAAGTTTTTTCTTCATGGTAAGTTGATAAATTGATTCGGAAATTTGATAATGGACCTTCAATCTTGGAAATTGCTATGGTTGGGTGAAATGAAAGCTCTTGCCCTAATTGAATGTTGGTTGACTATTTCTTATTTATAGTTTAATGAATTAATATGGCAAATCTCGCTTTTGAATTATCTGAGCAAGCGGTTGATGATAGTTTGGGCAGGGTCTCAATAAATATAATAAATACAATTACATTTCGTGAGGATGAAAAATGAGTAACGAAGAAAATGTTAACAAAACAGAAGAAAGCGTTAACACAGTCGAAGAAAATGTTAACAAAAGCGAAAGCTCGGCAAAAGATGCGGCAGGAAACCTGATTTCTTCAATATTGAGTTTAAAAGAAAAAAATCCGAAAGTCTTTTTTGGGGCGATTGGAGGCATAGTAGTTCTTCTGATTATTATCATGGCGAGCGGCGGCGATTCCACAAGCACGGTTTCCGGACCGGCTGCCAAAAATATTGTAATAGGCCAGAAATATGTTCTGAATAGCCCCAATACCTATGATAAGTCATCGACAATCCGTTTAGTCGCCGTACCAGGCACTATAGCAGCGTATGATGATACAGAGGAAGATGACAGAAACGGCCTCTGCAAGCATATGCCTCAAGGTACTCCTGTAACCGTTACAGATCTGCAGGATTTTTCTGGCAAGAAAAACGCATTTGCCAAGGTTCAAATGCTGGAAGGCGAGTGTCAAGGTAAAGACGGCTGGGTCTTATCAATTAATCTTCAATAAATAGAAACAAATGTTGACATTATTAAGAAAGACTTTATAATGTACGAATAAATTGAAACGCGGGAATAGCTCAGTGGTAGAGCACAACCTTGCCAAGGTTGGGGTCGCGAGTTCGAATCTCGTTTCCCGCTCCAATGTGTTTATAAAAAGCCGCGAATGTACGCGGCTTTTTTATTTTGCCTTTAAGGCTGCGTAGCAAAGTGGTTATGCAGTGGCCTGCAAAGCCATCAACAGCGGTTCGATTCCGCTCGCAGCCTCCACTTATACAATTTGAAATGCGGGAATAGCTCAGTGGTAGAGCACAACCTTGCCAAGGTTGGGGTCGCGAGTTCGAATCTCGTTTCCCGCTCCAATGTTTTATAAAAAGCCGCGAATGTATGCGGCTTTTTTATTTCATCAATTTCCTGTTTTATTGTTCCATGCAGAATAAAACTTCTGCCCCACCATCCAGCTTCTTTATCATTTGAAGCCCAATCATAACAATTCAATTAGCAAACCATTAAATCAAGAGCGATTTGGCAAAAGCTTCATGCTAAACGCTGGTTCATGTTGAGCGCGTTGTACGGCGAAAATTGTTCAAATTCAAAAAACGTACTGCATAATCTTCATTCGCTTTATTGTGCGGCTTACATCGATATAAACCGTACGATGCCGGTGGTTCAAGGTTTTAATCAAGTTTCGCTGAGTTGGACTCTATGCGAGACCAGTCTCAGAATAACTTCAACCAATTGCGGCTGATCAGTAGCAGTCATACCGCGTCAATAACTTTGCCAGGCAGAAGTTGCTTATCCTGAAAATTATTCTAAATTGATCTGATATTCAACGGTTGATTGAAAACAATTTTGTCTTAATAAAGAAGTGTTAGAATCATTATAGTTAGGACTTATAACTTTTAACAAAGCAAAGGAAGAGAAAAAGATATGATTCCCGTTATCTTATCCGGCGGTTCCGGCACAAGACTTTGGCCATTATCTCGAGGGCAGTTTCCTAAACAATTTCTGCCGTTGATTTCTAATCATACTATGTTGCAGGAAACAGTGCTTAGACTCAATGGCGTCGAAGGAATGAAAGCCCCGATCGCTATTTGCAATGAAGATCATCGCTTCATGATGGCCGAGCAATTATGGGAAATTGGCATCAAGCCGTCCGCAATAATCCTGGAGCCTATGGGCAAAAATACCGCGCCGGCTGTTGCTATTGCGGCCCTGACAGCGGAATCTGAAGATGATGTTTTGTTAGTGTTGCCTGCGGACCATGTCATATCGGACTTGGAAGTCTTTCATCATGCTATTGCACAAGCAAAGGTCCTGGCAGAGCAGGGGAAATTGGTTACGTTCGGTATCGTACCTACGGAGCCCGAAACCGGATATGGCTATATCAAACGGAATACGCTACAGCAGGGAGGAGCATTCAATGTTGCGGCTTTCGTTGAAAAACCGGATTTAGACACGGCAAAGTATTATTTAGAAAGCGGAGATTACTTCTGGAACAGCGGAATGTTTGCCTTCAAAGCGGGTGTTTTTTTACAAGAGCTCAATAAATTCAACCCCGATATGTTAATGGCTTGCAAGCGTGCACTTGAAGCCGCTAAGGTAGATTTGGATTTTATCCGCTTGGATAAAACGCTCTTTTCCGCGTGCCCGGCGGATTCCATTGATTATGCGGTGATGGAAAAAACTGATAAAGCTGTAGTGATTCCGCTGGACGCAGGATGGAATGATGTGGGGTCGTGGTCGGCATTATGGGATGTGGCCGATAAAGATCAGTTTGGCAATGCCATCAGCGGCGATGTACTGGCGGTTGACAGCGAAAATTCCTTTGTACACGCTGAGAATAAACTGGTGGCCATTATCGGAGTTCGCGACCTGGTTATTGTAGAAACTGCTGATGCATTGATGGTTGCGCCAAAAGACAGAGTGCAAGAAGTAAAAGATGTAGTCGCACAGCTAAAACAACATAAGCGCAGTGAAGCGGAATTGCATCGTAAAGTTTATAGGCCCTGGGGCCATTACGATTCCGTGGATAGCGGCGAGCGTTATCAAACGAAACGTATTGTAGTCAAGCCTGGAGCCAGATTATCTTTACAGAAGCATCATCATCGCGCCGAACACTGGGTTGTGGTAAAAGGCACGGCTTTAGTAACCAGGGATGATGAAACAATCTTACTCTCCGAAAATCAGTCCACTTATATTCCTTTGGGGACGGTACATTGCCTTGAAAACCCCGGCATCATTCCGCTGGAAATGGTTGAAGTTCAATCGGGCAGTTATCTGGGCGAGGACGATATTGTACGCTTTGAAGATTCCTATGGGCGTAATTAACATTCTATATTTACAACACCATGTTGTCGCGTAAGATTGTAGGGTTCAATAAATTTGCAATGCCACAACTGAAATTATCGATTTGTTATACTAAATTGAAGGAAAAAATTGATGAATAAAAAGATTACTAAAGCGGTTTTCCCTGTTGCAGGGTTAGGTACGCGTTTTTTACCGGCAACCAAGGCCAGCCCGAAAGAGATGCTGCCGATCGTTGATAAACCGCTGATTCAATATGCTGTAGAAGAAGCTGTCGCAGCTGGCATTGATACCATGATTTTTGTTACCGGCCGTAACAAAAGAGCTATACCGGATCATTTCGATAAAGCTTACGAACTTGAGAAAGAGCTTGAAGCGAAAGGTAAATTTGAAACGCTGAATATGATTCGAGACATTTTACCGTCACATGTTTCATGCGTTTTTATTCGTCAATCTGAAGCGCTGGGCCTAGGTCATGCCGTATATTGCGCCAGAGCTGTGGTCGGCAATGAGCCTTTTGCCGTTATATTGGCGGATGACCTGATTGAAGATGCGGGCAGAGGCTGCATGGCGCAGATGGTGCGCCTCTATGAACAAAAACATACTTCTATTCTCGGCGTCGAGAGAGTGGATCCCTCCGAGACCGGCAGTTACGGTATTGTGAAAACCCGGGAATCATCAGGTACATCAGCCCCTGTTGAACTTATCGTTGAAAAGCCTAAACCCGAGGAAGCACCATCAAATTTGGCGGTTGTAGGCCGTTATATTTTGACTCCAGCCATTTTTGACAAAATTAAAAAAACAGGCAGAGGCGCAGGAGGTGAAATTCAGTTAACCGATGCGATTGCCGACTTATTGGCCGACGAGCAAGTATTGGCCTATGAATTTGAAGGAAAACGCTACGATTGCGGTTCTAAACTGGGATTTTTAATCGCTACAGTAGAACATGGTTTACTGCATAAAGAGCTAAAAGATGACTTCTTGGCTTACCTGAGAAATTTGACTAAAACGCATAAAATTTAAATCAATTTCTCTTAGTTATAGATAGCAGTAGAGTCCTGGATAATTTATTATCCATTCCTTAGTATAAAGCAAAAAAGGCCACATTAACGGTGGCCTTTTTAGTGACAATTTTTGCATAAATCATAAGTCTTACACACCGTAATATGATGTTATAGCGAGCTCGGAAATTTTAATCCAAGAGAATTATTTTAATTACTAGAGATGTGTTATAAAAAAGCAAAGAAAGCCATGTATAAAGTGTATTTTATTCCTTGATTTAGAACTGCTTGAGCTTGGCAGGATTTTTTAATGTCTAGCCTTTACTTTATAAAACCAGCTTATTCAATAAGCGCAGAGTAACAAGATCATCTGAGCCACGCTTTCGTAAGGTCTTCCTGATAAGCTCCTACTAACGAACTTATTACGTAATATGTATAAAAAATTCTTTGGACTCAAAAAAAAACCATTCGCTCTTCTACCTGATCCAGGATTCCTGTATTTGAGCTCTAAGCATAAAAAAGCGTTGACTACGCTCCATTACGGGTTAGTGAGTCAGGCTGGTATCACCGTGATTACCGGCGAGATAGGTTCAGGCAAAACAACATTGATCAGATGCATGTTAGGCAAAATTAAGGATCAATGTGCTGTAGGGCTGATCACTAACACACACAGCAGCTTTGGCGATCTGCTTACATGGGTATTGGCCTCATTTAATATCCAGCATGATGCTAAGAATAAATCCGATCGCTATCAAATCTTTGTTAAATTTATAGCCGAGCAAAATAAAAAAAAACGGCGCGTCGTCCTGATTGTTGATGAAGCTCAAAATATGGACATTGAAACCCTGGAAGAACTAAGGTTGCTGTCTAACATCAATTTAAGCAATAACGTGATGTTGCAACTCGTACTGGTAGGGCAGCCGGAGCTGATCGATAAACTCAATTTGCCTGAACTTGCTCAATTCGCACAGCGCGTTTCCATCGAATACCATTTAAAGCCCCTTAATTATGACGAAACAAAAAATTACATAGCGCATCGTATTGAGGCTGCCGGTGGAAGCGCGTCGGTGTTTAATGAATCAGCTTGTGCAGCTGTATTTTATTATACGGAAGGCGTACCTCGGCTAATCAACAATATTTGTGATTTAGCAATGGTTTTTGCTTTTGCTACCGATACGCATGAAATTGGCTGGAAAACCATTCTGGAAGTAGTGAATGAGAGAAAAACAAGCGGCATTCATCAATTCACAGAAACAGTTTCGCCTGATTTGGGTTTGAGCGAGCGCATAGCCGAAGCGGAAAAATTTCACAGAGCGGTTTTGGAAAAAACGGGTTTTGATATCTCGACATGCTTATAAACGATGTGACCTAAGCATTTTTAAGAATGTAAAATTTGCGAAAATTGTTAATCAGTCAATAGCAAGACAAACTGATTAAAAAGGTCCAAGCAATAATATATGAAATGTTAAAATGATTATTTTCAATAAGTGTAATTTTTTAGGAAGAATATGAGCAAAATCACCATCGAACACAATCCCAGCGAAGAGCGATTAAAACAGTTGGGAGTTTCTAATTGGGAAATCTGGGAAAAAGAAATTTCAAAATTCCCAATAAATTTTGATGAGACTGAATGTGCCTATATCTTGGAAGGCGAAATTTTAGTAACTCCAGCAGAAGGCGAACCAGTACGGATTCTGCCTGGTGATCTGGTGTCGTTCCACGCCGGATTGGATAGCCAATGGGAAGTAGTCAAGCCATTGCGCAAGCATTATAGCTACGACTATCCTAATGGCATTTAGACGGCGAATGAAGCTTTTCGAAGCCTATTTCATTTGCAGACAAAGCCGTTTGGAATCAAACTGAAGGCTGAATTAGTCTGATAGATACTGCTAATAAATCAGTATCTATCAGGTTAATTCTTAACTAATACATGTAATTCATAGAATTGGAAATTTTTTAATCTATGAATACCTAAATAACAGACCGGCTTCGCCTTCACCTTTGCATACTTATAAGCTTCAAGGTCATATTAAGGACAGAATGCTTATGTGTGTCACCGCACAGACCATCTGGGTTTACTTGACTATATTTTAGCCTTAAACGTAAGGCGAAATGCACATTTGTTCGCCGCTAAGCTGAGTTTCCTGTGTTATAGGAAATTTGTTCTTTCACAAACAATGAGGAGAATAGAAATGGCTTGGGACCAAATAGAAGGTAATTGGAAACAATTGAAAGGTAAAGTAAAAGAAGCCTGGGGCGATTTGACCGATGACGAAATCGATCAAATTGCAGGCAAACGTGACGTGTTGCTGGGCAAAATCCAGGAACGCTATGGCATTCAAAAAGACGAAGCCGAACGAAGGCTTCGGGATTTTGAAGATAGAATCCATTAATCACATAGATTCTTGGAAAGAAAGGGGATGGTTTTCTGATGTATTACACATTTTGATTGCAATGCCAAGACATGGACGGACGGCATTGCATCAAAGCATCCCCTTTACTAAGGACATCATAATTGAATCTTTGGCTGAAGCCCAGCCATGAATGGATAAGTTTGAGCATATAGCTTCAGGAGCATGAGCAGGCCAATAGATATAACCCCTATTGGAACTTTAATCTTCTGATGTGAAAGATAAATGTAATTCTGACTTGGCTGTTCGTATCGCCGTATATGGAATTACCCTCTAAATGTTAATATCGGACTGATGCTGATTATTTTGAGCCATAGGATGGCTGATATTCGTCGGCGATAGAGTTTGAGTTCTAGAATCAACACTGACTTAAGCAGTAACTTAAAGGCCAGGAATGGCTGCAATTTCTTAAAGTGTAATCTCCGCCCGACATATGCCGGCCGCAGGATTGTAAATCACGTCGGTAAAATCGGATTGATGCCGGTCATTTTTAAGATTCTGATCTTTATGAACAGGACTTAGTCATGAATAGGAACTTGGGAATTAGGAGTGACCTTGACCAATTGGCAATCATTAAGTTGCAAATAGCCAAGACTTTTAACAACCACTTGATTTAAGGAATATCCCATGAAGATAAAAAACGATCAACCAGTGATTTTTTCAAATAACCTGTTTGTAACTCTCTTGTTAGCTGCAGTAGTCGGCCTGACCGGCTGCAAACAGGAAGGGCCGGCCGAAGAGGCAGGCAAAAAAGTCGATGAAGCTACTGAAAGAACGCAGGAGAGACTCGAAGAGGGCACTGAGCAGAGACAGGAAAGCATGGAAAAGCGGGATGAGGCGATGGGACAAAAATCCGGCTCTGTCGAAGAATATCTGGACGATTCCGCTATAACCGCCAAAATTAAAGGGGAAATGGTAGCCGATCCCTTGTTGAGTGCAACTAAGATTGATGTAGTGACCGATAAAGGCGTCGTCAAGCTGAGCGGTGTCCTTAACTCCCAGCAAAGCGCAGACAGAGCTTTAGAGATAGCCCGCGGCGTTAAGGGAGTGAAATCGGTAGAGAGCAATCTGGTCGTTAGTCCTGTAGCGAAATAAGATGAGTTACGTGCGTTACTACTTAGTAATGGCCATCATTTTTTTTCTGTGTCTTCCCGGCGTCAAAGCGGCGCCGGTAGAAGATGCTTATATCGCCGGATATGCTGCCAGTATACTTCAGCGCGAGTTCAAGCTCGCTAATCCGGAATTGAACGTAAGAAACGGCGTTATTAAGGTTCGCACCGATGACTTAATGGGAACAGATCGTGCCAAGGTCATGGACGCATTGTCGAGCATTCCGGGCGTTGCCGGCGTTGAGACGGTGGCAAGTGAAAACCAGTTGGCATCAGCGCCGTCACCATGGGTTCGTGAAACTGCTCAACCGAGCGGGCAATTGGCACTGCAGGCCGGATTTTTGCCGGAAGGGCATTTGTTCAAGCGTTTACTGGCCGATCCGCGTTGGCCTCATTTTTCTGCCGCTTATCATTATACCAGTGCCACTGGCGATTTTGAGAATGCCGACAATATAGCAACAGTCAGCTTTGGCGAAACCATACCGTTTTACCGTGGAAACTTAGGTTCTGGGCGACGATTTGCAGGGCAATGGGAGGCGGGGCTTCAGGCCGGCGTATTCAGTGATTTCAATCTCGACGCTCCTTCAACGGATTTAATCAATACCGATTTTTTTGGAGCGGTGTATTCGAGCATACGCATCGGTGACTTTTCGGCTTTCGGCCGGCTCTTCCATCAAAGCTCTCATGTCGGCGACGAGTTCCTACTGAGAACTCAATTGCAGCGTATAAACTTGAGTTTCGAAGGGATAGATTTAAAGCTCTCTTATGAATTTCCTTACGGGATTCGATTGTATGGCGGCGGCGGTGGCCTGTTCCATACGGATCCTGCATCGCTCAAACCTTGGTCGGTGCAATACGGGATTGAGTACAGAAGTCCATGGCATCTGGATTTCGGCGCCATGCGGCCAATCGCAGCAGTGGATCTCAAAAACTACGAAGAGAATGACTGGCAAACTGACGTGTCGGCGCGCGCCGGCGTCCAATTCGAAAACCTGGACGTGATGGGGCGGCATTTTCAGATTCTTCTGGAATATTTTAACGGCCACTCCCCAAGCGGCCAGTTCTATGTCAATAAAATGGAATATGTAGGTCTCGGCGCTCATTTCCATTTTTGACAGGCAAGCGTTTGAAATGAAGTGCTCGAGGCAAGATATTTTTATCCTGACGCCTTTTCGGTCAAGGATAGAAATTTACAGCAATATTTTTAACCCTCTTTGGCTGACTTTCGCGGCAGCCATTTTGCCCGTTTGAGTTAAAAACGTCATCCATTGATGGCTTTTTAGAGGAGAAGTAGAAATGCTTGAAACTATAGCGGTCGTCCTGATTATTCTTTGGTTGCTTGGCTTGGTTTCCTCATACACGCTGGGCGGTTTTATTCATCTTCTTTTGGTTCTCGCGTTGATAGTGATCGTGATACGCGTTATTCAAGGTCGAAGGCCGATTTAAGCCTTTCAATGTTTTTTGGATTGGGCGCGTAAGTTTTAATGAGCTGGAGAAAACAACAGGATTAATGAGTCTAAAATTTGATTAAAACGATCAATATACTTGCCAAGGACACTTGAGAAGAGAAATTTAGAATCAACTTTGCTATTTCTCGGCTGATGACAAGATTTATCAGATTTGTTCCGTATGGATTAATCAGTGGTTTTTATTAAATGTTCGCTTTTATGTCTTTAAAATTAATCCGGAATTTTTCTATTTGAGCATTGAATGAAAAGTCCGGGCCATTAATTTAGGCTTGAGTTCAGGAAAAGCTCTATTAAACAGTTCATGCTTCCTTACAGCCCGTTGCACAGGAATTAGTCAGCTTTCTTGCCTGACCGATAGGTAATGCCGGTATCGGGATAGTACGAGTCAGTTTCTAAAGGAGCGGAATTACAGACCAATCAGTGTCGAACTCGAGCAAGGAGAATAGCATAGTGTTCAAAGAGTTTGGGTTTTCTACACTTGAGCGGCACAACCATCAGGATGGCAGAGATACTGAGCTATTGCGCTCGGAACTGTTCAGCGTCGAGCAATTGAAGCGGTATGCGGTCGCGCTGGCCGGCCAGCATCGAATCAATCCAAGGCCCGGGCCGGACCGTTTGCTGCCGCGGTTGGCCGATAATGAACAGGTTCTGCTGGCAGCCTATGATGTGGTCTCAGCGGCAGTCAATGAGGAGCAGCACATTTCCTCGGCTGAGGCTTGGCTGCTCGATAATTTTTATTTGATCGAGCAGCAGATTCATCTGGCACGCCGACATCTCCCCCGCAAATACAGTCGGGAACTGCCACAACTGGCCATCGGTCAGTCAGCCGGTTTCCCTCGTATTTACGAGTTGGCTCTGGAACTGATTTCACATCAGGACGGCAGGGTCGACAGCGAAAACGCGACCCATTTCATCGCCGCCTACCAGAGTGTCGAGCCATTGAAGCTGGGCGAATTATGGGCATTTCCGATCATGCTGCGTCTGGCTTTACTGGAGAATCTTCGCCGGGTTGGATCGCGCATAGCGCGCGGGCGCGAGGAGTACAATACGGCGGTCATGTGGGCTGATCGCATGCTGGACATGGCCGAAAAGGACCCCAAACAGCTCGCGCAATTACTCGCCGAGTTTGCGGCTGCTGATGTGCCATTAACGGCGGCGTTTGTGGAAGAATTCAATGCAAGGCTCCAGAGTCAGGGCACGGCATTGGCCTTCGTGCAGACCTGGATCGACAACCAGCTGCTCGAACAGGGTGTCAATTCGACGCAGTTAATCCAGGACGCCAGCCACACGGCGGCAGCCAACCAGATCTCCATCGCCAACAGCATTGGCAGTTTGCGGTTTATCAGTTCTATGGATTGGCGGGATTTTGTCGAAGCGCATAGCGCCGTGGAGCAAATCCTGCGAAAAGATCCGACCGGCATGCACAGCAGGCAGAATTTCGCCACGCGTGACCTGTATCGGCACATCATTGAAAAAATAGCGAAGGGCAGCGTGCACAGTGAATCAGACGTGGCCCTCGAAGCGGTTGCGTTCGCGCAGGCTGCTGCCGAGCGCTCGACGGCCGCTGACCGTTCCGCGCATGTCGGTTTTTATCTGATCGACAAAGGCCGGTACCCTTTGGAGCGCAAGGTCGACTATCACATGACCTGGATGGTTCGCGCCGTCCGTGCCTTGCGGCGGTTTCGGCTGAGTATTTATATCGGCGCCATTCTGTTGCTTACCGCCGTAACGACGTCGATTGTACTGATGTCGTTGGATGGCATAGATCCGGGTAACTGGCAGTTCTGGTTCTTTGCCATCTGCAGCATGATCGGGGGCATGGCGCTGGCCGTGCCGCTGGTCAATCAGTTCGCGATGATGATCGTTCCGCCTCGCATGCCGCCGCGGTTGGACTTCTCAAGGGGCATCCCGCCCGAGTATCGTACAATGGTGGCGGTTCCGACTTTGCTGAGCAAGCCGCAGGATGTGGACGATCTTGTTGAAGCCATGGAGATCCGCTATCTCGGCAACCGGGATCCCAATCTGTTCTTTGCGTTGTTGACCGATTTCAGCGACGCGCCCGAACAGACGCAGCCAGGCGATGAAGAACTGCTGACGCTGGCGCGCACAGCCGTTGAGGCGCTCAATGCAACATACCGGAACGACAGACCGTGTATTTTTTATTTGTTTCATCGGCCGCGGGTATGGAATCCGCATGAACGCGTCTGGATGGGTTACGAGCGCAAGCGCGGCAAGCTGGAACAATTCAACGCAGTGCTGAGAGGCGATGGCGAAGCCGCCTTTTCGGAACTGGTCGGCGATCCGTCCATTCTCCCTTCGATCAAATATGTCATTACCCTGGACACCGATACGCAACTGCCGCGAGACGCGGCGCATAGGCTGGTCGGAAATATTGCCCATCCTCTTAACCGGCCGATTTACGACCCTGTGAAGCGGCGCATAACGGACGGCTATGCCATCCTGCAGCCGCGCGCGTCGATCAGCCTGTTCAGTGCGAGCCAGTCAAGGTTTACGCGCCTGTTCGCGGGTGAAGCCGGCATTGATCCTTATACCCGTGAAGTATCGGATGTCTATCAGGATATTTTCGGCGAAGGCTCGTTTATCGGCAAAGGCATTTATGACGTTGATGCCTTTCGCATGACTCTGGAAGGGCGTTTTCCTGAAAATCTCATTCTCAGCCATGATCTTTTGGAAAGCGGGCATGCGCGATCCGGTCTGGTGAGCGATGTCGATCTGATCGAGGAACATCCGGCCAGTTATGCGATGGAAGCCAGCAGAAGGCACCGCTGGATACGCGGCGATTGGCAGCTGATCAGCTGGCTGCTGCCGAAGGTGCCGGGGCCGGACGGCGAGCGGCAGCCGAACCCGCTTGCACCTTTATCGATCTGGAAAATTTTCGATAATCTAAGGCGCAGCCTGGTGCCGCCGGCTTTGCTTGCCCTGCTGGCGGGCGGGTGGCTGCTCGGTCCCATGCCTGCATGGTTCTGGACATTGCTGGTGATTGTTATCCTGTTTTTTCAGCCACTGCTGGAGGCCGGGATTGAACTGATCCGCAAACCGGGAGATCGCGAGTGGCTGGAGCATTTCATTCTGGTCAATAAATCCGCTACACGCTCGGTATTGCTCGCAGCGCTGGCTCTGGTGCTTTTGCCTTATGACGCAATGATTTGCCTGGATGCCATTCTGTCTTCGGCGGGGCGCATGCTGTTTACCCGGCGCGGATTGCTGCTATGGCACACGGACTCCTATGTGCGCCGCAATACCCGCAGAACGCTAGTCGACTTTTTCCTGGAAATGTGGATAGCGCCGGTTATGGCCTCGGGATTGGCCGTAGCGCTGATATTCGCCTGGGACGGCAGCCGCTGGACAGAATGGCTGCTTACGGCGCCTGTGCTGTTGATTTGGCTGGTATCGCCGGTCATAGGCTGGTGGATCAGTAAACCATTGGCGCCGCCAGCCGCTGATTTAACGGCTGACGAGCGGATTTTCCTGCGCTCGCTGGCCCGGCGGACCTGGCGGTATTTCGCGCAATTTGTCGCGCCGCTCGATAACTGGCTGCCGCCCGACAATTTCCAGGAATATCCGGATCCGGTCATTGCCTCGCGCACGTCGCCCACGAACATGGGCATGGCATTGGCGGCCAACTTGGCGGCCTATGATTTCGGCTATATTTCAGCCGGCGAGCTGTTGTACCGTACCGGGAACACCGTGGCGACCATGGAAAAGCTGGAGCGCTACCAGCACGGCAAAGGCTGCAATTACAAATGCGGCCATTTTTACAACTGGTACGATACGCGCACGCTGCAACCGCTGCACCCGCAGTATGTATCGTCAGTCGACAGCGGCAATCTGGTCGGCAGTTTATTGACGCTGCAAACGGGACTGGCCGAGCTGAAATCCCAGCCGGTGTTATCCGCCAATGCCTTTCAAGGGCTGGAAGATACGTTTCAGGTGCTGCTGGCTGAATACGATCGTCTGCCGTCAGCACAGGCGCTGACCAGTCCCATTCAAACGCTGCAGCATTTATTGGCTGCGCGCAAGCCGGATAGCGAAATTCAGACCTTGGTCGAGGCAGATGCTCAGCTGGAAAAAATACAGCACGCCGCAGCAGAACTATTTGCCGCGTTGTCGGATGATACCGAAAGCGAACTCCATTATTGGGCGCAAGCGCTGGACCATCAGGTCAGCTCGTTGCGGGAGGACCTTAATACTTTAGTGCCCGATCTGCGGCATTTCAGCGTCATCCCGACTCTGCAGGAATTGGCCGAAACAGGCGGGGCAGATGCTGAGTCTGCAGCAGGAATGCATCATAAGCTGGCGAAGGAGCGCATCAGATTCATCGACGAACTGATCGAGCGCTGCCGCCGATTGGCCGATATGGATTTCAAATTTCTCTATGACACCAAGGCGGATCTGCTGGCCATAGGCTACGATGTCGGCGAGCGGCGTCGCGATCCGGCCTGTTACGATCTGCTGGCTTCGGAAGCGCGCCTGGTCAGTTTTCTGCTGATCGCGCAGGGGCAGCTGCCGCAGACGCACTGGTTCACGCTCGGCCGCTTGCTGACCAGCCAGGGCAGCGACGTCAGCCTGATTTCCTGGAGCGGCTCGATGTTCGAATATCTGATGCCGCAGCTGATCATGCCCAGTTACCAGAACACGCTGCTGGAGCAGACTTGCCGGGCCGCCGTATCGCGGCAGATAGAATACGGCCGGCAGCGCAACGTGCCATGGGGCATTTCCGAGTCGTGCTACAACCTGACCGATATGCATCAGACTTATCAGTACCGCGCGTTCGGCGTGCCCGGATTGGGCTTCAAACGCGGCCTGGGCGACGATCTGGTCATCGCGCCCTATGCTACGGCGCTGGCGTTGACCGTCATGCCCCAATCGGCCTGCCGTAATCTGCAGACACTGGTGGCCAACGGTTTTCTCGGCCGCTACGGGCTTTATGAGGCCATCGATTATACGCCGGCGCGCGTCATGCGCGGCAAGAACTGCGCGATCGTGCGCAATTTCATGGCGCATCATCAGGGCATGAGCCTTCTGGCGTTTGAGCATGTGCTGCTGGACCGGCCGATGCAGCGCCGGTTTATGTCGGACCCGCTGGTTCGGGCGACCGATTTGCTGCTGCAGGAGAGAGTGCCTAAGAAAGGCTATACCCTGCATCCGCATGCGGCTGAAGTCAGCGCTGCCGCGCGTCCGCCCGTCGCCGAGGAAGGCGAGATCCTGCGCGTGTTCATCGATCCCAATACGCCCATACCCGAAGTCCATCTGTTATCGAACGGCCGCTACCATGTCATGGCGACTCAGGCCGGCGGCGGCTACAGCCGCTGGCACGATCTGGCCGTTACGCGCTGGCGTGAAGACACCACGGCCGACAACTGGGGGGCATTCATTTATCTGCGCGATCTCGATACGCGCGAGTACTGGTCCAGCGCCTACCATCCAACCCTGCGCAAAGCTGACCATTATGAATCGATTTTCGTGCAGTCGCGCGCCGAATACCGCCGCCGGGACCGGAACATTGAAGCGCATACCGAAATCAGCGTTTCGCCCGAGGACGATGTCGAGATCCGCCGCGTGACGCTGACTAATTTGTCTCTCCAGATGCGCCGTATCGAAGTCACCAGTTATGCCGAGGTCGTGCTGGCGCCGCTGAATGCCGATCTGGCGCATCGCGTCTTCAGCAACCTGTTCGTACAAACCGAAATCCTGCCCGAACGGCAAGCGATACTCTGCACGCGCCGCCGCCGCACGCCGGAGGAGCATACGCCCTGGATGTTCCATCTGATTATGGTTTCGAAAGGCGCTATTGCTGAAGAGCCGTCTTATGAGACTGATCGCGCCCAGTTTATCGGCAGGGGACGAACGGCCGCCAACCCTGCCGTATTCGAGGACAGTGATCAGCCATCAGCGTTATCCAATACCGACGGTCCGGTGCTTGATCCAATCGTCGCGATTCGGCAGACTTTGCTGATAGAGCCCGATGAGTCAGCGACCGTGCAGATCATTACCGGCGCGGCCGATACGCGCGAGGCGGTCCTTGAGTTGATTGGCAAGTATCGCGACCGGCATTTTATCGAGCGGGCTTTTGAGATGGCCTGGTTTCACAGCCAGGAGGTACTGCGCCATCTTAACGCCAGTGAAGCCGATGCACAGATTTTCGGCCGGCTGGCCACCTCGGTGATCTATAGCAATGCCTTGCGCCGCGCGCCGCCCAGTGTTATTGCGCGCAATCAGCTGGGTCAGCCGGGGCTCTGGCCGTTTGCCGTTTCCGGCGACTGGCCCATCGTGCTGGTACGCATAGGCGATGTCAGCCGCATCGATCTGGTCAGACAGATGCTGCAAGCGCATGCCTACTGGCGCGTGAAAGGCCTGGCTACGGATCTGGTGATTCTGAACGAGGATTTCTCGGGCTATCGCGCCGTGCTGCATGATCAGATCATGGGGCTGATCAATATTATAAGCAATGAAGCCCAGATGCTTGACAAGCCCGGCGGAGTTTTCGTGCGGCGCGCCGAAGACCTGACTGAAGAGGATAGGGTCCTGTTTCAGACCGTTGCCCGCGTCGTGCTGACCGATACCGCCGGGACATTAGCCGAACAGGTGGAGCAGCGCGTCGCGGCGGAGCGTGTCGCGGAACGCAGAAAACGCTGGCGCCAGGGCTCGATACAGCGCCGCATGCTGACCGAGCATTTTCCGGAAGCGCTGGTGCCTGTACGGCAACCGGCAGCCGAGATCATCACTCCCTTGCCGGCGCGCGAACGCATTTTTTTCAACGGGCTGGGCGGGTTCACGCCGGACGGGCGCGAGTATGTCATTACCCTGGAGCCGGGGCAGAATACGCCGGCGCCGTGGGCCAACGTCATCGCAAGCCCTTATATCGGCACCGTCGTCAGCGAGAGCGGCGGCGCCTATACTTGGGTGGAGAATGCCCACGAGTTCCGCCTGACGCCGTTTCACAACGATCCGCTCAGCGATATCAGCGGTGAAGCCTTCTACGTTCGCGATGAAGAAACCGGCGAGTTCTGGTCGCCGACGCCGCTGCCGGCGCGCGGCCGGTCCGGTTATGTTTGCCGGCATGGTTTCGGTTACAGCACATTCGAGCACTTCGAAGCGGGCATTTATTCCGAGCTGACGACTTATGTGGCGATGGATGAGCCGGTGAAATTTGTCGTCGTCAAGCTGCGCAATGACTCCGGCCGCCCCCGTCACTTGTCGCTGACAGGTTATTGGGAACTGGTCATGGGCGAATGGCGGCACGCCAACCAGATGCATATTGTCACTGAAACGGATCATCACAGCGGGGCGCTGTTTGCGCGCAATGCCTATGGCCGCGAAAGCGCGCATCGGGTCGTATTTGTGCAGATCAGCGAGCTCATGCATACGGTAACCGGCAACCGCGCGGAATTCATCGGCCGCAACGGCTCGCTGGCCAGACCGGCGGCGCTGTACCGCACGCATTTGTCGGGCAAGATCGGGGCGGGCCTGGATCCCTGCGCCGCCATGCAGACCCCTATCGGGCTGGAGAACGGACAGGAGCGTGAGATCGTGTTCGTGATCGGCGCCAGCCACGATACCGAAGGCGCCCAGCGTCTGATCCGGCGGTTCGGCGAGCCAATCAGTGCTCGGCAAGCGCTGGAGGCCGTCTGGGCTCACTGGAACCGGACGCTGGGAGCGGTCTATGTCGAGACGCCCGACCGCGCGTTCGATGTGATGGCCAACGGCTGGCTGATCTATCAGACCCTGTCCTGCCGGGTCTGGGGGCGCAGCGGTTATTACCAGTCAGGCGGCGCTTACGGTTTCCGCGATCAGTTGCAGGATACGATGGCGCTGATCCATGCAGCGCCGCGGCTGGCGCGCGAGCAGCTGCTCCGCTGCGCCGGCCGCCAGTTCATCCAGGGCGACGTGCAGCACTGGTGGCATCCGCCGGGCGGGCAGGGCGTGCGCACACACTTTTCCGATGATTATTTATGGTTGCCCTATGCGACGTGCCGCTATGTCACCGCGACCGGCGATACCGGCGTGCTCGACGAGTTCGTGCACTTTCTGGAAGGCAGAGAGCTGGGGCCGGAAGAAGAGGCTTATTACGATCAGCCGCTGCAATCGTCCGAAGGCGCCAGTCTTTACGAGCATTGTGTGCGCGCCATCAAGTATGGCTTGCGCTTCGGTGATCATGATCTGCCGCTGATCGGCTGCGGCGACTGGAATGACGGCATGAACCTGATCGGACGCGAAGGCAAGGGCGAAAGCGTCTGGCTGGCCTGGTTCCTGTATGACAATCTCAGGCTTTTTGCCGAGCTGGCTCGAAGCCGGGGCGACGAGGGCTTTGCCGAAATTTGCCGGGAGCGGGCAGGGCAACTGCTTCTCAACATTGAAGCCAATGCCTGGGATGGCGGCTGGTACCGTCGCGCCTATTTTGACGACGGTACGCCGCTGGGCTCGGCCGGCAATGACGAATGCCAGATCGACTCGATCAGCCAGAGCTGGGCCATTATTTCGGGCGGCGGCAATCCGGAGCGCGCCCGCCAGGCCATGGAGGCGGTTGATGAACGGCTGGTAAGGCGGGACGCGCAGATCGTCCAGCTGCTGACGCCGCCTTTTGACAAGTCCGACCTCGAGCCTGGCTATATCAAGGGCTATGTGCCCGGCGTCCGCGAGAACGGCGGGCAATACACGCACGCCGCCATCTGGACCGCAATGGCCTTCGCCATGATGGGCGACAAGCAACGGGCCTGGGAACTGTTTACCATGCTCAATCCCATTAATCGCACCGGTCAGGCGCAACAGAGAGAACTCTACAAGGTCGAGCCGTACGTCATAGCGGCCGACATTTACGGCGCACCGCCGCATACCGGCCGCGGCGGCTGGACTTGGTACACCGGCGCCGCCGGATGGCTGTATCGGCTATCGGTGGAAACCCTGCTAGGCCTGCAGCTGAAAGTTGACAAGCTGCACATCACTCCGTGCATGCCCGACCATTGGCCGTCGTACAAGATTCACTATCGATACCGCGACACGCTATACCGCATCACCATCAAACGCATCGGCGAAAAGCCGGAGCGGGTGATTCGGGTTCTGATCGACGGCGCTGAGTCTGAAGAGCCGGGCGCCATATCGTTGATCGACGATCGGAAGCCGCATGATGTCGATGTGGAGTTGGGTCGGCGTTAGGCCTCAACAGCGGCCGGATTCCGGCAAGTTTGATCATTCCTTCGAATAAGGCTTTTTATGGCCGGCGGTTGTGGATTGACCGGCTTTATCTTCGCGCTCTGCAAGATTTCAGCTATTAGTTTGGCCGTATCTTCCCCGAATAGTACGTAATATAATATTCAGTTGATTTTTTTAACCGGTAAAACTATGAAGAAAATAAGAGTTCTCTTTGTCTGCATGGGCAATATCTGTCGTTCGCCGACTGCTGAAGGCGTTTTTGCAAAACTGCTGAAGGAGCGTGATCTGGAACGGCATTTTCTGATCGATTCCGCCGGCACGCATGCTTATCATGTCGGCGAAGCGCCTGACTTGCGCGCACAAAGAGCGGCCCGCGGTCGCGGCGTGGAATTGGCTCATTTACGGGGCAGAAAAGTCGTGATGGGCGATTTCGAGGATTTCGATTTTCTGCTGGCTATGGACGACGACAATTATTCGATATTGCTCAACGCCTGCCCCGAACAATATAAAGATAAAATCAGATATTTTCTGGAATACGCGCCGCATCTGGGAACGCGCGAAGTGCCGGATCCCTACTATGGCGGGGACTATGGTTTTGAGCGGGTGCTGGATATGGTGGAAGACGCGTCGGAAGGCTTTCTGAAGAGTCTTCGGGAAGCGGGACATCTGTAGCCACATCAGCACATAATAACAACTCATTGAATAGGACGACAGTACGATGGCAATCATATCGAATACCGTAGGTTACATGGATGGCGATGTACAGCTGGAAGCATTTTTCGCTTTTGACGATTCTGTGTCAGGCCGTCGCCCGGCGGTTTTAATCAATCACACCTGGGCCGGCAGGGATGAGTTTGTTGCCGAGAAAGCGCGCAAGCTCGCCGGATTGGGTTATGTCGGCTTTGCCGTTGATATGTACGGCAAGGGGATTTTAGGCTCCGGGCCTGAGGAAAACGCCAGACTGATGCAGCCTCTCATGGAAGATCGGGCTATGCTGCAAAGGCGCATGCAGGCCGCTTTGTATGCCGTCAAGCTGCTGCCCTGGGTTGACGACACTAAAATAGCGGCGATCGGCTTTTGCTTCGGCGGCCTGTGCGTGCTGGATCTGGCCAGAACCGGCGCCGACATAAACGGCGTGGTCAGCTTTCATGGTCTGCTGAGCGCGCCGGGCAATACCCAGGGCAATGCCATCAAGGCCAAGGTGCTCGCGCTGCACGGCCATGCCGACCCATTGGCTCCGCCCGAGCAGGTGCTGGCGTTTGAGCAGGAAATGACCGCGGCCGGCGCGGACTGGCAACTGCATGCCTATGGTCATACCATGCATGCGTTCACCAATCCGGTCGCCAACAATCCTGATTCCGGCATGGTTTATCAACCCGTTGCCGACCGGCGCTCCTGGCAGGCGATGCAAAATTTTTTGGCAGAGTTGTTCCTTTAACTAATAGCCGCAGGGCAAGCGCATATAAATTGTCATAAAAATCAGAGATACTGAGCATTTTGGAGAGCAAACAGTGGCCTTGAGTTTACAGGAAGTTTTTTCAACGCTGGAAGACCCACGGGTCGAACGACATAAACGGCATAAGCTGCTCGACATCCTCATTCTGACGATTTGCGCGGTGATCAGTGGAGCGGAAGGCTGGGAAGCGATTGAACAGTTTGGCAAAGATAAAGAGGCTTGGCTGCGCCAATGGCTCGAGTTGGAGAACGGCATTCCATCGCATGACTGTATAGCGCGAGTCATTGCGCGTCTTGAGCCGGCGAAACTGAGCGAGTGCTTTATTGCCTGGGTGCAGGAGGTGGCCGAGCTGACGGCGGGCGAAGTCGTGGCGATTGATGGCAAGACGGCCCGGCGCTCTTACGACCGTCAGGGCAAACGGGGAGCTATCCACATGGTCAGCGCGTGGGCAAGCCAAGCCGGGCTTTCTCTCGGTCAAATCAAAACCGAAGAAAAGTCGAACGAGATTACGGCGATACCGATGTTACTTGAGCTACTGGAGCTGAAAGGTTGTATTGTCACGATTGATGCCATGGGCTGCCAAACCGACATTGCCGCCCACATCGTTAGCCAACAAGCCGATTACGTGTTGGCGGTGAAGGCTAACCAGAAGCGGCTACATGAAGCGGTCAGCGATTATTTTGATGTGGCTGTCGCGTCTGGCAATCCGACCTTGTGTCAGTTGCAGTGCCATGAGGAGACCACAGCGGGGCATGGACGCATTGAGACGCGGCGTTGTTACTTGTCGACTTGCCTGGACACGCTGCCCGATGCCGACCGTTGGCAAGGCTTGGCCGGCATCGGCCTGGTTGAAAGTGAACGCTGCATCAACGGCGAAGTGAGCATTGAGCGGCGGCACTACCTCTGTTCTTTAACCGATGTGAAGGCGTTCGCCCACGCGGCACGGGCGCATTGGGGCGTGGAAAATGGCTTGCATTGGGTGCTGGACGTGACGTTTAGAGAGGATGACTCGCGCATCCGCACCGGTTATGCCCCAGAAAATTTTAATATTGTCCGGCAGCTGGCCATTAACCTGTTGAAAAATGAACCCTCCCAATTGAGTATCAAACGCAAGCGGTTTCGAGCGGCATTAAATGATCAATTTAGGGAGCAGGTCATTTTTTCTTCTTGAGATTTATATGCGCTTGCCCTGGCCGGATATATTAGGAGAAGGATCAGTCGAATTATTTTGGTAAAATGGTACTCATAAACGCCTCCAGACTCTTATCCGCTCAACCACGAAATTTAAACCATGACTCAATCCAAACGCAAAATCGTCAGAATTGCCCCCAAAGCAGACGGAAAAACAACCTTATCCACGGCCCAAAAACAATTCAATAGCCTGACTAAAAAAATTGACCGTCAAAAAAAGCTGTTGCTCGAGTGGAAAGAAGCCATCCCTTTGTATCATCAAATAGTTGAGCAGGAATACGACCCCGCTGTAGAGATCTTGTACAACCAGAAATTTGAGTGGGCCAAGTTGTTGGATCAGTCTTATGACAAGCCGCTATTCAAAAAAACCGACAAGTTGAAAATTAGGCACCTTATTTGCGAGACATGTGAGCAATTAATTCCCGAGTTGAACAAGGATGAACTGAAAGCCTTGTTCAACAAATATAGCGATGAAGATTACGATACCATCAACCAGGAGGCTGAAGCCGCTGTCGGCGAACTCATGAAAAGCATCGCGGAAGGCTTGTTTAATGTGGATTTTGGAGATGACGTCGATGTAAGTTCGCCGGAAAAGTTGCACGCCCACTTGCAGGAAAAGCTGCAAGCGCAGGCAGAAGCTCAAATAAAAGAGCAATCGGACGCTCCCGTTAAACAGCGTAAAAAAACCAAAAAACAATTGGAAAAAGAAGCGCGCCAACGAGAGGAAGAGGCTCAGGCAAGCAAGTCGGTCCAGGAAGTTTACCGTAAATTAGTCGCCACATTGCATCCCGACCGCGAGCCGGATGAGCAGGAGCGGGCTCGCAAAACAGAATTAATGCAACGCGTCAATACCGCTTACGGCAAAAAAGACTTATTGCAGCTACTGGAATTGCAATTGGAAATTGAGCAGATCGATCCTGCGCATTTGAGCCAAATGGCCGACAGTCGTCTGAAACATTTCAATAAGATATTGAGAGAGCAGTCGTCTGAGCTGGATCAGGAAATTCATCAAATTGAAGAGATGTTCAAGTTGCAATCAAATCTGCCTTTCTATGCGTATCTAACTCCCAGGCAATTGATTACATCGCTGAAACGCGATCTTAAGTCAGTTCAGGCAGATATAGACGGTGTGCGGAAAGAGCTCGAGACTTTTCAAAATCCTGCTGAACTTAAAGCATGGCTAAAAAGCTATAAAATTCCCAAAAAATCAGATCTGGATGATTTTGATGATTTATTTTATGGCGGCATGCCGTTCGATTTTTAGGTAAACCTGGCCTCATGGCTGAGAATCGGGACGAAGCCATGCAGGCGAAACCCTCGAAACAGTTATTGCCATTCCTCAACTTGGCTATTTCATCAAGAAAAACATGAAGTATACGAAATTTTTTAAATTCATGATTTTGCAAGAGAAGTGATAATACCGGTTTTTCTTCGTGGACTCATGCGGTTTCATGAAAGTCACGGCTGAGGCTGCCCCGGATGAGGCGTTTGCCTTAATATTATGATGAACTAATGCTTCCTAGTCGGAAAATTTTCGGTATAGTGGCGCGTTTAGTTATGAATCTTGCGGTACAGTTGTCTAAAAATGCAGAATAAATACTTACGTTTATTAAGTCTTCTCCTGATAGTTCTCCTGATTCCCCTGGCATATTGGTTAAGGCCCGGCAAGTTCGAAGAAGCCGATCTCAATCCGCCGCCCACGCGCCCGAAGATGGCTTCCAAGCAGTTAGGTTTCGAAAAGCCCTGCAAGGACGAGCATCCCGAATGGCGCCAGGCCCAGACTATTGACGGCGTCGAGATTGCCGAATCGCTAGCGTGCAACCCTGATAATCCCTATGATATCGCCGCTTTCGTCAAGGGCGTCAATAACGTTTCGATGCCTACCCTGATGAGCACGCATCTGTCCGAAGACGCGCTGACCAAAACGGACGACCTGGACGGCGACGGCGACCCCGATGTGATCCGCATCAAGCTGGAAGTCATCGAGCTTAACGGCAGATCGCCCGACGGCGATTTCCTGATTCCCAGCTATGATGTGTTGCCGGGCGTGCAGCCGGGGCTGTGGGTGTTCGCACCCAAGACCAGCGATATGGCTGTGAAGAATTACGGTTCCAACCAGGCCAATTATTTCCTGCGCGCGCCGTCGCCGGTGATTCGTATCGAGCAGGGCGATCAGGTCTATATCACACTGGAAAACACGCATTATTTCCCGCACACAATTCATTTTCACGGCGTTGACCACCCTTGGAAAACAGCGGACGGCGGCGAAAATGACGGCGATGCGCACGGCGGCGCTATGGCCGTTTTCCCGGGCGACAGCCATACTTATGAAATGAAGCCGCGGACGACCGGTACCATGCTTTATCACTGCCATGTACAGACCGACAAACACGTCATGATGGGCATGGCCGGCATGTTCATCGTAGAGGAAAACCGCCCGAACAACTGGGTGCAGACCTTCAATATCGGCGGAGGGCATGTGCGGCATCTGTCGGTCGGCGTCAAAGAGGAATACAGCCAGGAATATGATCTGCATTATCAATCCGTCGACAAGCGGTTGGCGAAAATCATTCAGGAAGCCAACGATCCGCGTCTGATCGAGAAAAAAATGAACCGCGAATACAACATGACCGAATCGCATGAAAACTATTTCCTGCTGAACGGCCATGCCTTCCCGTATACGTTGCGCGACGACCTGATCGTTGCAAGGCCTAATGAAAAGATCAAATTGCGCGTCGCCAACGCCCAGAATTCGGCTATGGCGCTGCATTTCCACGGCCATAAGGCCACGGTCACGCATTATGATGGCATCAAGCAGCCTGAAGCCGCGCAAGTCATTCGCGATGTGGTCGATCTTGCTTCGGCGCAGCGCGTGGACATCAAGCTGGACACGACCAATGACGGTCTCCATAACGATGGCGAGGGCGTCTGGATGTTCCACGATCATGTCGAGACCGGCGCGACCAATGACGGCGTGGAGCCGGGGGGCAATATCTCTCTGGTCGTGTACCGCGATTTTATCGATGAGCACGGCATGCCGAAACTGCACGAGGGTGCGTTTGATGAGTTCTTTACCAGCGCTTATTACGCGCGCGAAAAACCCATGTGGGCTACAGACGAATTTGCGCAGTTGCTGGGCGAAGCAGGGCCTCTGGCCCCGAATTACCTGAAAATCATAGCCTTCGGTTTGACGGTCGGACTGCTGTTCGCACTGGTGTTCTATCTCGTTCGCAGCTTTAAAATGGAGCGGTAAAATGAATTTCGTTAAGCATCTTATTTTGTTAATGGCCATGGCCGGCGTTCAGTCTGCTGTGGCGGCCATGAACCATAACGGCATGATGATGGACGAAACCGGCATGATCATGAACAGCAATACCGACAATGTGCCGCGCGACTGTAAAAAAATCGCCGGCGACGTCAACATTACGGTTCGTGCCGGCCATAAACAGGCCAAAAAATTCAATGGCATCATGTACGCGTTTGACCAGCAGCAATGGGAGGTTCCGCCCTGTTCGCGTATTAACGTCACGTTTATCAACGAGGACAAGATCCGGCATCAGTTCATGATCCACGATCTGCCGGGCTATATTTACCCGCAAGGCATGTTCACGATGGAAATCTACGGGCCGGGCCAGAAGACAGCCTCTATTATCGTGCCCAGCCAGCGTAAAACCTATCTGGTGCACTGCGAAGTGCCTCAGCACATGGAAAAAGGCATGAAGGCCCAACTGAAAGTGGACGGCGGCGACGGCGATCTGCCCAGCATTCCGGGCATATCGGCGGCCGTAAATGCAGATTCTTATTCGGTAGACTGGGACAAAAGCGCCTGGGGAGTTTTATTGGTTTCGTTTTTTGCCGGGGCGGCAGTGCTTTTGTTGCTGAACAGGATCAAGCGTAACCCTGAGCGGGAGATTGAAGAAGACATCGGAAGTTAAAAAAGAAAGACCACCAGAAATTGTGGGGGGTTGGTGGGAGGTGGTCTTTTTAAAGTAGAGACAAAATTGTCGAGAAGCATGGGAGCTATTGCTAATCGACGGGATTCATACTAACAAACGGCCCATGAGATGTTTATTCGTACAAATACCTATGCAGAGCAATTGCGCGATCCTGCTTCATCAGGTTGGTGCTAAAAATATCTAAAAATTCATATAGTTATGGGTAAATATTGCCTGGTGTGTCCCAGCTCAATGGCGATTTCCATGCTTCCGGCATGACCTCAAACTGGCGCAGGCACTGAGCGAGCGCGGATTATCTTTTTAGGACTTGCGCAAGCCTGTGCGGGGGCGGCTTCGCCTAAAGCGCCTACTGCTGGCAGTCGCCCCCACATTTTTAAAACGGCTTTTTTATCTTTAGATCATCCAATCCTACTTTCTACCGGCAGCAGAAGAGCAGAATGCCTAAGCCCAGCCTTTAATAAGGATAATCATAAATAGATAAATCAGGATAAAAGCGAGGAATCCACGGCTGGAGTTTGAAGATTTCAATATCGTTCTGAACTTCCAGCGCCTGCGCGGCTTGTAGAGCGGCGTTGGCCTGCCGCAAGGCGGCGACCACTTTGGCCTCTTCAATCCGGAAGACGCGTTCTCTGCCCCAGGCTTCGGCCATGGCCTCATCCTCCATCCGGATTTCCTCTTTTTTTATGGCCCAGCGGTGCTGTGCGGCAAGCTGTCTTTGTTTGGGAATGTCGTAGATCACCATCGGCCGGATGGAAGGCTTATGAGGGCAGGGATCTTGCTGGTATTTGCCAGGGGCGCACTTGTAAACCTGGGCGTAAGCGGAAGTTGATAGCAAGGCGAGCAGTAATAAAAATACTTTCATTTCATCCTCCTTTACAGGTGGTGCTTTGAGTATTTATGCAACTGATAGTGCACAGTCAATAGCGACTGTAGGGTCGAATTCATTCGACCCGAAAATCCCCCGCCAGGGTTTATGGCGGGCTGATGAAAACGGTACGCAACCGCTCGCTGGGCATAAATGCATAATCCATCTGATTCATGGCTTCCATGCCTCAAACAGGGACTTCGGAATGCATTTTCATGCAGAGCGCGGGAGCGATAGATTCAGTCTTTATGATTGAATTTTCTAAGAATTGTTCAATTTCTACCGCTTCCATTGCCTGCCATGAAATGCCGGCCATGCGAAATGCCCGAAAATAGGCCTTCGACTAGCCGGAATTGGCCGGCCGCCGATCAAAGCACGGCCACCAGTCCAATATCGCCGTTGCGCCGTTCTACGCTCACCGCTATATCATTGCCATGCCGGCGAACAGTCAAGTCAATGGTGGCGGTGCCGTAGCGCAAATCCCGGATGCGCAGCCAATCAAGATAACTTGGAAGACGCGGGTGATGCAATCGAAGCCGCGGGCGAGCTCCCTCGAAACTAATGCCCAGCATGGCTTCGATCAGCATGAATATAGCCCCGCTGGCCCAGGCCTGAGGCGCACAGGCGACCGGATAAAGTATCGGGCCCTGTCCCTGCATGCGGTTAAAGCCGCAAAACAGTTCCGGAAGCCTGTGTTGATCGAAGAAAATGGAGGCATTGAACAAGCCTTCGACATATTTCAAGGCTTCATCAACAAAACCATAGCGGACCATGCCGGCGGCGGCCAGCGCGGTGTCATGCGGCCAGACCGAGCCGTTATGATAGGACATGGGATTATAGCGTGCTTCGCCGGCGAAAATTGTTCTTAACCCCCAACCGTTAAAGGCATTTTCCCCGGTCAATTGCCGGACCAGCCGCTCGGCTCGTTCCGGTTTAATTATCCCGTTATAGAGCAAATGTCCCGGATTGGAACTGCGGACTGCGCAGGGCTTGCCCGTGCCATCCAGTGCTATGGCATAGATGTCGAGATCATCGAGCCAAAAAGCCGCTTCAAAATCCTCCTGCAGGCGATCGGCTACGGTTCGCCAGTAATGCGCCTTGTTTTCAAACTCAAAGCGCCCGGGAAGATTCGCATCAAGCTCCAGGCGGTCGGCAAGTTCCGCACCGCACTTTAACGCTTCCCAGGCATAACCCTGAACCTCGCACAGGGCTATTGGCGGTATGGCATCGCTGCCGTCACGATGAAATATTGAATCGTTTGAATCTTTCCAGCCTTGCTGGACCAGACCGCCGGCTACATGCTGGCGATAGCTGAGAAAACCATCTTGTTCCAGCTTTGTAGTGACCCACTTCAAGGCTTTTTCGATATTAGGCCAGAGTTCTTTGATAAATGCCAAATCACCGGTACGCTGAAAATAACGGCCGGCAAGCACAACGAACAAAGGCGTTGCATCCACGGTTCCGTAATATCGGCGAAAAGGGACTTCATCCAGCGCGGGCATTTCTCCTTCACGCATTTCATGCAGAATTTTTCCCGGTTCGGCTTCTATTTTCGGGTCCTCCAATTCGGTCTGTGTCGCGGCCAAAAAGGCCAAAACTCCGCGGGCCAGTTCCGGTTGCACCCATAAAGTTTGCAGTGCGGTGATCAGCCCGTCGCGTCCGAAAGGAGTGGAAAACCAGGGGATTCCTGCATAGGGATAAGGACCGTAAGTGGTTTCCGTGGTCAGGATCTGCAAGTCGGCCGCTGAACGGTTGAGCCATTCATTGAATTGCACGTTGTCGGACCAGACCGATGCGCGGGATGCCCGGTCGGCTTCAATTTCACGGTTCTTGGCTTCAATGGCCTTCGAATGATCGAGCAAATGAAAATGGGCGTCACCATTAACGCATGTGATCAGAGATTCCAGTTCATAACTGTCTCCCGGCGCCAGATCGATCCAGAATTTCGCTTTGTCGTTGACCAATTGATCGGGACGCCTGTTAAAACCGATACGTGTGCGGCGGATAACGCCGTCCAATCCTTCATAAGTTAAAATGACTGCGTTCTGTTCTAGGGTCGGGTCTTTTTGCTTGCCGCGACGCGCCCGTTCCACACCGCGCACTTCGAAAATATCGCTAAAATCGGCATCAAATTGATACTCCAGATAGAAGCGATGCCGTTGATCATGGTAGTTAACTATTTTCAGGTGCTCGCTGAGCGAACTCTCATGGGCGATCAATTCGCGATGCAGATGCAGACTGCCTTTAGGGAGCCAGAGCGCTTCATCGCGAAACATATCCGGCGTAGTCTGGTCGACTACCAAGCGACTGTTGTCGAGCCGAACCATGGAGTTGAGCAGCATCGGTTCTCGTTCGGCGAGTTTGATATGCCAGAATGACAGGTGACGGGTGCCGAGAAAATAAAACCCTTGTTCGCCGAAACCAACCCAGCTTATTTCGCCGTGACGGCTGAAAACGCCAAAGCTGTCGCCGGATTTAAGAACCTTGGTCCGATCATCGGCGCGGGAAGAAGTGGCCGGGATATACCAGCTGTTATCTATTTGTACAGAACCTTCCATTGCATCCTCCGATAGTTATCGTTAAAGTTTGTCGGAAGTGCCGGTCGATGCAGTGGCTAGCCGTTGCTTCCAGGCATCGCTTGGCGCTATTTTTCGATTTTTCCTCATATTGATGAGGTACGCGCCGGAATCCGAACGGCTATTTTCCTGCTGCACCATCAGTTTTTGATAAGCATTGACATAATTTTTGGCCATTCGCTCTGCCGAGAAGCGTTCTTCGAAATAGCTCCGGCAGACGCCGCGATCGATCTGGTCGATACGGTCTATAGCTGAGACGGCTTCTTCTTTGGATGCCACGACATAACCGGTCACACCGTTTATCATTACTTCAGGTACGGAACCACGCCGATAAGCGATGACGGGTGTGCCGCAAGCCATGGCTTCAATCATTACCAGGCCAAAAGGTTCCGGCCAGGCTATCGGAAATATGAGCGCCTTCGCGCCGCCCAGCAATTCATTTTTGCCCCGTTCGTCCACTTCGCCGATAAATTCAATCAATGGATGATCAAGGTGAGGGCGAATGCGGGTTTCAAAATACTCGCGATCCAAATCATCGATTTTTGCTGCCATTTTTAATGGCATGCCTGCATTCAAGGCAATTTCGATAGCCGCTTCAGCGCCTTTTTCAGGCGACATGCGGCCAAGGAAGGCCAAATACTCACCGGCATCAGATTGGAAATCGTATAAATCGATCGGAATGCCGTTATATACTGTGTCGGTCCAGCATGCCATGGGTAAAGGGTCGCGCTGATGATTGGCTATCGAAATTACCGGCATATCCAGGAATTCATTGAATAATGATTTAAGGTCGGGCAAATCGAGACGGCCATGCAGGGTTGTCACTTGCGGCGTTCGCATTTTCCGCCACAAAGGAAAATGGAAATAGTCGGTATGAAAGTGAATAAAGTCGAAGCTTTCGGCAACACTGCTTACTTGAGCTAATTGCAACATATGCCAGGCCACGGGATCGCGTTTTTCGGGAGCCAGTCGCAAGGCTTCGGGGACAATGGCGTGTAACTTGGCGCTGGTGCGGGAGTCGGCGCTGGCGAAGAGCGTGACTTCATGACCCTGTTGTACCAGGGCTTCGGTCAGATAGTGAACTACTCGTTCCGTTCCCCCATAGGTTTTCGGTGGAACGCTTTCATGCAAAGGTGCGACTTGGGCAATTTTCATCTGTATAACCTCTTGATATATAATAAAAATTGTTTAGGTCCAGCAATGAATAGACAGCTCGGCTTTTTTCAGGCAGCAGTTTTTAAAGACACTGCATTTAGAAAAGGGTTGGCGTTGCAAACGGTGAAGGCCGGGTCTGCATAACATTAGTTAGTCTGAGGACAAAGGCCTCATGTTTCAAATTTTTTGGAATTACCTCCATAAAACGGAAGATTTTTAACCCGGTATTTTCTTGTGGAGCAGGCTGATTGGTGCAGCAAACGAGGGTAAAAACTGTCCGTATGTAGCATTGATCAGAAAAAACTTACGAGTCAGGCTCGAACTGATCAATTTTTCAAAATAAAAAATTTGATCAATAATTAATCCATATGATTCTAATATGCGCCAATTGTTCAATATCCGCAGGAGAATAGCGTTTTAACCTCTTGCTGGAGCTGCAATTGGCCGCATTTTTATAAATTTATCGGGAGCGTAAATGTCATCATTTTGCCATTGGGAGGAAGATACATTGGTACTGAATATCCTGGGCCGGCCGCGCGCCAAACGTACGGCAATCGGCAAGGTCATCGGCAAGCAATTGGAGATTCATGTTGCCGAAATGCCGGTGCGAGGCAGGGCTACTGCGCATCTGGTACAGTTTCTGGCTGAGGAGTTCCAAGTCAATATCAGTGCTATCGTGGTCGTGTTCGGTGTCTATAACGTCAATAAGCAACTGCGCATTACAGCGCCCAAGCGGCTCCCTGCCGTTATTCCCCAACCGCCTGGCCATGATTCACTGGCTAGGCGGTAAAATGCGTGCTTTGCTTACGGGATAGTGCATTCATACAGGATAGAATCATGGTTTCGGCAATTCATGCGCGTAGCCGCAGCACATGATCGCAAAGCATCTTTATGATGAAAAACATGATTTTCATCGACGCTTGATAGCTGTTGGTTTATTATCCGATGTTGCGCACAGAATCGATCTCTGTTTTACTGCGATGTCGTGTAAGTGCGAATTTACTTGTGCCCCTTGCGGGTATTCGCACTGCCTTTATCTCTCGGGCTGTCCCGGGACGACGATAAATCGATCATTTACAAGGTAATAAAGCCTAATTCATAGCATCAAAAGGAGTTAAAGCATCATGAGCATGACTTTAGTTATCGGCAACAAAAATTATTCTTCCTGGTCCTTGCGTCCGTGGCTGTTTCTGAAACACCACGGCATCATCTTTGATGAAGTCAAAATATCATTGGCTCAGGCGGATTCCAAAAATCGGATACTTGGCTTTTCTCCGTCAGGCAAAGTGCCGGTCCTGATCGATGGCGGGCTTAAGGTCTGGGATTCGCTGGCTATTATGGAATATCTGGCCGAACGGTTCCCGGAAACTCAGGCTTGGCCTCAAGAACAAGCGGAAAGGGCGTTCGCGCGTTCGATTTCGGCGGAAATGCATGCCGGTTTCCTAGCTCTGCGCGCGCATTGCGGCATGAATTGTCGGCGCCCGCCGGCCGCCAAGAAGCTGCCCGAGGAAGTGCGCAATGATATCGAGCGCATCGGACAAATCTGGCAGCAATGCCGGAAACAGTATTGGGACAGAGGCCCCTGGCTGTTTGGCCAGTTCACGATTGCCGACGCCATGTTTGCGCCGGTGGCTTTGCGCTTTCATTTATATCAATTGGATACCAATGCGGAAGCGCGCGGTTATGTCAATGCAGTGCTTGAACATCCGGCGCTCAAGGAATGGGTTGAAGCCGGCATGCAGGAGCTGGAAGTGATCCCTGCCTATGAGGACTGACGATGCCATTTGACAAAGAACAATACCTGAGCCGCATAGGCATCAGCCAGCCCGAGGTTTCGCCCGAGGGGCTCGCCTGTTTGCAGTCGGCGCAACTTCAGGCCATCGCGTTTGAAAACATCGATCCATTGTTGGGAGTCACTCCGAGCCTGGATACAGCTTCGGTTGTCCGCAAACTGATTTTTGAACGGCGA
Source organism: Methylobacter sp. Wu1 (assembly GCF_036553575.1). Lineage (NCBI taxonomy): Bacteria > Pseudomonadati > Pseudomonadota > Gammaproteobacteria > Methylococcales > Methylococcaceae > Methylobacter > Methylobacter sp. Wu1. The sequence continues at coordinate 122,208 of NZ_JAZHOC010000074.1, forward strand.
GGCGGCTATTGCTTCGAGTTGAACGGTCTATTCGGGCAGGCTTTGGGCGCTTTGGGTTTTCACTATACGCCTGTTCTGGCGCGCGTCCGCATGGGGCTGCCGGAAGGAGGACCCCGCACGCATCTGTGTTTTCTGGTCGAGGCCGAAACCGGCGTTTGGCTGGCCGATGCCGGTTTCGGCGGCCCCGGCTTTTCGGTGCCCTTGCAGTTGGAGATCGGACTGGAGCAAACGGTAGACGGAGAGATTTTCCGCATCAGGCAGGATAGCCTGTTCGATGAGCTGGTGGTTGAAAAACACACGGCGGATGGTTGGTTCGCATTGTACGGCTTTGACCGGGCTTCCGTTCGGTTCTGCGATCTGGAGGCAGGCAATGTGGTGTGTTCAAACTGGAGCCAATCGCCGTTCCCGTTTCATCTGATGATGAATCGGTGTACGCCTGGCGGACGCATCAGCATTTTCGACACGAATTTTACCGAAACGCAATCCGGCCTATCAGAAACACGCATCATCGAGACGCCGGCAGAATTGGGCAGGATCATTGTTGACGATTTCGGCATTGGGGTAGAAGCGGCGACGCTGGACGCCATTGCCGCACGCTTGAACTTCCAACGCGATGACGAATTGGCGTGAAGAGAGGTTTAGCACAGCTTCGTTATGGAAAAATATCTACAATCGACCGAATACATTGACTGGAAACATCCAGCCATCGTCAACTTGGCTGCACAACTGACGGATAACACAGATGCCGACCATGACACGGCCAAAAAATGCTTCGAGTGGGTAAGGGATAATATCCGTCATAGCTGGGACTACCGGTTAAACCCAGTAACCTGCAGGGCATCCGAAGTGCTTCAGCATAAAACAGGCTACTGCTACGCAAAAAGTCACTTGTTGGCTGCCTTATTGCGTGCCAATAGCATACCGGCCGGATTGTGCTATCAGCGTTTAAGCCTGGAAGGAAACGGCGCGCCTTACTGCCTGCATGGGCTTAATGCGGTTTATCTGCAGGACTACGGCTGGTATCGCATTGATGCCAGAGGCAATAAAGACGGCGTCAATGCCGAGTTTCACCCTCCGCAGGAACAGCTGGCATTTGCAGCCACAGAAAAACGGGAGCGGGACTTTCCGGAAATCTGGCCCGAGCCGTTGCCGTCAGTCATTAAAGCCTTAACGGAAAATCATAGCTATCTTGATGTCTATCATAATCTTCCCGATGCGGAGATAACCCGCACGCTTTGAACTAAGTTTCTATAAAGGAACTGATGTTATGCATAGATGTTTTATCCCGTTTGCCGCGCCGGACACCGGAGCTTTTAATCGCGGTAGGCTGGGTTGCTAAACCCAGCATTTCTGAGCCGCCCATGCCGGGTTTCCGCTAAAGCTCTAACCCAGCCTACGCGAGCTATAAAGGAATTTATAGTAACGTTCAGCCGGAATTCATAAAACTTCATCAATCATTAGTTCAAATGCTTAAAATGGAAAGAACGATTACCTTGTGGACCGAGGATTGTGTTGTTCTATAATTATCACTTTGTTTCTAACTGAAAGATCTCAGATAGAACCATTAGTATTTTTGTAAAAATTAGCCAAAGGCTGTGCAATTATGAAAAAAAGTTTATTAGTTATCGGTATCAGTTCCGCTTTATTGACCGCTTGCGTGACTGACCCTTATACCGGCCAATCAGGTTTAAGCAATATGGCCAAAGGAGGAGGCTTGGGCGCCGCAGTAGGCGCTGGTGCCGGTACGTTGTTTGGCGGCAACGATCTTAAGAATGCCGGTTGGGGCGCTTTGGCCGGTGGTGCGTTAGGGGCGGCGGTGGGCGCCTATATGGACAGTCAGGAACAGCAGATGAATGAATCGCTGCAAGGAACCGGTATCGAGGTTCAGAGGACAGCCGAGAATACGCTGACCCTGACCATGCCGAACAACGTTACGTTTGGATTCGATTCCTCCAACTTGACGCCTCAGGCCCAATCCGCTCTGGATTCGGTGGCTAATGTGTTAAACCAGTATCAGGACTCCAAGATCAGTATCACCGGCCATACCGATGATGTCGGGGCTGATAATTATAATCAGAAATTATCCGAGCAGCGCGCTACCAGCGTTTCCAGTTATTTGACCCAGCATGGCGTAAATTACTCGCGTATCACTCAACAGGGCATGGGCGAGCGCATGCCGAAATTGCCTAATACCAGTGATGCCAACCGGGCCGAGAACCGTCGCGTGGAATTGGCCATTGTCGCCAATCCGACTGCCGGCAGCCAGCCAGGCGCTCAACAGCCGCAAGGCGGATATCAGCAGCAGCAACAAGGCTACCCCCAACAGCAGCAGGGCTACCCACAGCAGCAAGGCGGCTATCCTCAAGGTGGTTACCAGCAGCAAGGTTATCCCCAAGGCGGCGGCTATCAGCAGCAAAATTACCCTCAGCAGGGTGGTTACCCACAACAACAAAATTATCCGCAGCAAAATTACCCGCAAGGCGGCAGCTACAGCTATCCTCAGCAACAAGGCTACCCACAGCAAAACACCTATCCTCAGCAATACGGTTATCCTAGATAAAGCCGTATAGGTAAGAGGATTAAAGATCGCAGGGCGTGAGTTCACAAGTTACTGTAAACATTACTTTAACCTGGACTTATAGCTCTGCATTTTTTTATCCTTACAAAGCAAGAAAGGCTGGAAATGCCACGCAACTACTTACAGAACATCATAAAATGATGTTTTGAATGAATGGTAGGTTTAGGTTTAGCATCACGGTCTGCCCCACTCCTTGTCTCTAATATATCAGCCTTCATTCCGATTTTGTATTGAATCGAATAGCTTAACCGTTACCCACCTGCAACAGGTGGGTAACGGTTAATGAGTATTTTGTCCCATCCAGGAGAAATATTAGCTTCCATTCTACCTAGACAGTATTGCTAGAGCAGGAGCAGCATGTGCTGAGTTCTACAGCCCTAAATACTAAGACTCATAATGGATTCCGGGGAGTTAGCTGATAACCAGCTACAACAGTGAACTTAATAACGCTTTACCGTGTTTTCTGGCATTATGCGCATACTCGAAAACGCCTAAATAGCCTGAGCTCGGAATCAGCAAAGAGCAGATCTTTGTACAAAGGGAAAATAAGTTTTTGACACTAACTTTTCAGAACAAAAAACTGCTGTTGACAAAATTAACACAAATACTCTGATGTGGACGATTTTTGCCGAGGCGTTTTGTGTAAAATGAGGTGGTACTGATCGGTTGGAATATTGATGATGAAGGCCGAAAGGTTGATAGTGCCGAACGGCAAGAAGCGGGGCAAGCGGCTCAATGTCGCCGCGCAAACGATAAAAGATGAGCGGAAAATTCTCGAATGATCAAAACACCTCAATGAACTTAGACTACGTCACACTTGACCTGTTACGCCAGAGCCATCCGGCCTGGCGGCTGTTGCGCTCGGACCATGCGCCGCTGGTGGCGAGTTTTCTGCAGCGCGTTTTTATCGCGCCCAACGTGCGGGTAATGCCTCAATCGGATTTGGCCGAGGCGCTGGAAGATGAGCTGTTTGCCTTGCGCGAGCGATTGGGTGCGGGGACTTTTCCAAAATCGGCCGTTGATTATCTCAACGATTGGGCCGGGACCGAAAAGGGCTGGCTGCGAAAATTCTACGCTTCAGGCTCGGACGAGCCGCAGTTCGACCTGACCCCGGCCACCGAGAAGGCGATTGCCTGGCTGGGTACGCTTGCTGCGCGCAGCTTCGTCGGCACCGAATCGCGTTTGCTCACACTGTTTGAACTGCTCAAGCAGATGAGCGAGGGCAGCGAGACCGACCCGCAGGCGCGCATTGCGGAACTGCAAAAGCGGCGGGACGAGATCGACTTTGAGATAGCCCGCGTTGAAGCGGGCGACATTCCATTGCTGGATGATACGGCGCTGAAAGACCGCTTTCAGCAATTCACCCAGCTTGCGCGTGATCTGCTGACCGATTTTCGCGAAGTGGAACACAATTTTCGCGGGCTGGATCGGCGCGTAAGGGAGCGCATCGCGTTGTGGGAAGGCTCGAAAGGCGCGCTGCTGGAGGAAATCATGGGCGAGCGCGATGCCATTGCCGATTCCGATCAGGGCCGCAGCTTTCGCGCCTTTTGGGATTTCCTGATGTCCAGCAGCCGGCAGGAAGAGCTATCGAACTTGCTTGAGCGCGTTCTGGCCTTGCCGCCGGTCACCGAACTCAAGCCAGACGCCCGCACCCGCCGCGTGCATTACGACTGGCTGGAGGCCGGCGAACACGCCCAGCGTACAGTGGCCCAGCTTTCGCAACAGCTGCGGCGCTTTCTGGACGACCAGGCCTGGCTGGAGAACCGCCGTATCATGGACATCCTGCGCGGCATCGAGGCCAAGGCGCTGGCGTTGCGGCAATCGCCGCCGCCGGGCGAGGTGATGAGCATTGCGGACACTGCGGCCGGCATCGAGTTGCCGATGGAACGGCCGCTCTATACGCCGACTGTCAAACCGGTGATCGCCGATATCGAGCCGGAGTCAGGCGACGTCGAGGTGGATGCGGCGGCGCTTTACTCGCAGATCCTGATCGACAAAGCACAGCTGGCCAGACATATCCGCCACACCCTGCAAGACCGTTCGCAAATTACCCTGCGCGAGCTGTGCGAGATGCAGCCTCTGCGGCACGGCTTGGCGGAACTGGTGGCGTACCTGCAACTCGCCGGCGATACGTTCAAGACGGTTACGGATGAAGAGGTGGCCGAGATAATCGTTTGGAAACGTGAAGGGCCGGATGGCCAGGAATATGTGAAACAGGCGCGGTTGCCGCGCGTGATTTTTGTGAGATAAGAATGCTAGAACAAGAACTTGAAAATGCAGCGGCGAATGACTTATCGGCCCTGGTTATCCTTTTGCTCAAAGGCGTGATCTATCAGGAGGCTGACGCCGGCCTTTGGAATGCCTTGCTCAAACTGCAGTCCCGCGTACGCGACTATGTGTCGGTGCTGGGCCTGGAGCTGGTGCTTGATGAGTCTGAAGGCTATTCATTCCTGCGCTCGCGTCATGAGAACGACGATGATGACGCCCCAAAGCTTCCGCGCCTGGTGGCACGGCGACCGCTATCGTTTCCGGTGAGCCTGCTGCTGGCGCTGCTGCGCAAGAAGCTGGCCGAGTTCGACGCGGGCGGAGGCGACACGCGGCTGGTGCTTTCGCGTGACGAAATTGTCGAATTGATCCGGGTATTCCTGCCGGAAAGCAGCAATGAGGCCAGGTTGATCGATCAGATAGAGACTCATCTCAACAAGATCGTGGAATTGGGTTTCCTGCGCAAACTTAAACCGGCCACGGGGCAAGCGCCCATGTTCGAGGTACGGCGCATCCTCAAAGCCTTCGTCGATGCGCAATGGCTGGCGGATTTCGATGCGCGGCTCGCGGCGTATCAGGTACAGCTCGCGCAAGGAAATACATTATGAATCATATGCAATTGGGCCTGGATTTCGTGGATGACGACACACTGTCGGGATTCCGCCTGCATCATCTGGAAGTCTACAACTGGGGCACCTTCGATGGCCGGATATGGGCGCTGAATCCGGATGGCCGGAATGCCTTGCTCACCGGCGACATCGGCTCGGGCAAGTCGACACTGGTCGATGCAGTCACCACACTGCTGGTGCCGGCGCATCGCATCGCTTATAACAAGGCCGCCGGCGCCGACAGCAAGGAACGCTCGCTGCGTTCCTATGTGCTCGGGCATTACAAATCCGAGCGCAATGAGGTGAGCGGAACCGCCAAGCCCGTACCGCTGCGCGATCACAATAGCTACTCGGTGATTCTGGGCGTCTTCCACAACGCCGGTTACGATCAGACAGTGACGCTGGCACAGGTCTTCTGGATGAAGGAGGCGCAGGGGCAACCCACGCGCTTCTTTGTCTGCGCGGAGCACGCCTTGTCGATTGCGACGGACTTCACGCGCTTCGGTTCGGACATTGCCGCCCTGCGAAAGAAACTGCGAGGTCTCGGCGCGGAGGTGCACGACAGTTTTCCGCCCTACGGCGCCTGGTTCCGTCGCCGCTTCGGCATCGAGAATGAACAGGCGCTGGAATTATTTCACCAGACGGTGTCGATGAAGTCGGTGGGCAACCTGACCGATTTTGTCCGCAGCCACATGCTCGAGCCTTTTGATGTCGCGCCGCGCATCACGGCCCTGATCGGCCACTTCGACGACCTGAACCGGGCGCACGAGGCCGTGCTGAAGGCCAAGCGGCAAGTGGACCTGCTCTCGCCGCTGGTTGCCGACTGCGGGCTTCATTCCACCCTTGTTTCGCAAGTCGAGGAACTGCGTGCCTGCCGCGAGGCGCTGAGGCCCTACTTCGCAAATCTGAAACTGGGCCTTCTGGAGAAACGCATCGCCGGCCTTGCCGATGAATGGAACAGGCAGGATGCCCAGGTCAAGCGCTTCGAGGAGCTTCGTGACACGCAGCGCGTCAAAATGGATGAACTCAAACGCAGCATTTCGGACAACGGTGGGGATCGCCTTGAGAGACTGGATATTGATATCCGTAACAAGGAGCGGGAGCGCCAGACGCGCGAGAGCAAGGCGCAGCGTTATGCCGAACTGGTGCGCGCCATCGGTGAAAGCCCGTCGGAAGATGATGCCGGCTTTCAAGCGCAGCGGCAGCGCTTTTTGGCACTGGCCGAAGCGGCGCGAATAGAAGATGACAGACTGCAAAACGACCTGACCGAACAGAGCGTGGTCTTGCGTCAAGGCAAGCAGGCGCATGACGAACTGACCGCCGAGATCAATAGCCTGAAAGCCCGGCGCAGCAATATCCCTGCCGAGCAGATAGCTATGCGCTCCGCATTATGCAGAGCCCTTAATTTGCAAGAGGCCGATATGCCTTTTGCCGGCGAACTGCTGCAAGTTCATGAAGATGAGCGCGACTGGGAAGGCGCCGCCGAGCGGTTGTTGCGCAATTTCGGCTTGTCGCTGCTGGTGCCGGATGAGTACTATTCGAAAGTGGCGGAATGGGTAGACAAAACGCACCTCAGGGGACGGCTGGTCTATTTTCGGATACGCCAAAGCGCCCGGGGTGAACTGCCGAACCTGCACCGGGATTCCCTGGTGCGCAAGCTGGCCATCAAGCCCGACACGCCTTTTTATGATTGGCTGGAGCGGGAAATCGCCCATCGTTTCGATGTGGCCTGCTGCGCGACGCAAGAGCAATTCCGCCGTGAAATCAAAGCCATTACCCGCGCGGGCCAGATCAAGGCCCCCGGCGAGCGTCACGAGAAAGACGACCGCCACCGCCTGGATGACCGCAGCCGCTATGTGCTGGGCTGGACCAATACGGCGAAGATCGCGGCCCTCGAAGCCAATGCCAGAAAGCTGGAGATCCAGCTGGGCGAATTGGGCAGTCTCATTGGCAAGATCCAGACCGACAAGGACTTGCTCAAGGAGCGGCTCACGGCGCTGTCAAAGCTCGATGAGTACGCCGATTTCCGCGAACTCGACTGGCAATCGCTGACCCTGGAACTGGCTCAATTGAAGGATGAGAAGAAAAGGCTGGCGTCCGCTTCGGATATATTGAAGCAGTTGACTGAACAGCTGAATGAGATTGTCGCTGAATTGAAAAATACGGAATCCAAATTAGAGAAGCGCAAGGACGAACGCTCCAAAACCGAGCAGAGGAAGAGCGATGCCGAAGTCTTGCAGGCACAGACGCAAGTGGTACTGGATGCCTCTGCTTTTGCTGTCCACGCGGCGTACTTCGAGCGGCTCGATGCCATTAAAAACGAGGCGTTGGGTGAACATCAACTGTCTGTCGATTCCTGCGACAACCGCGAGCGCGACATGCGCGACTGGCTGCAAACCCGGATCGATGGCGAGGATCAGAAGCTCAAACGCCTGCGCGACAAGATCATCCAGGCGATGGCGGCGTATAAGGAAGAATTCAAGCTGGAGACGGCAGAGGTCGATGCCAGTATTGAAGCCGCTTTCGAATACCGCAATATGCTGGACCAGCTGCAGGCCGATGATTTGCCGCGCTTCGAAGCGCGCTTCAAGGAACTGCTGAACGAGAACACCATCCGCGAGGTGGCGAACTTTCAGTCACAGCTGGCGCGCGAGCGGGAAACGATCAAGGAACGCATCGCGCGCATCAACGAATCACTGACTGGAATCGACTACAACACCGGCCGCTATATCATTCTGGAAGCTCAGCCGGCGCCGGATGCCGATACCCGCGATTTTCAGACCGAACTGCGCGCCTGCACCGAAGGAGCGCTGACCGGTTCCGAGGATAGCCAGTATTCCGAAGCCAAATTCCTGCAGGTCAAACACATCATCGAGCGTTTCCGCGGCCGGGAAGGGCTGTCCGAGCAGGACCGTCGCTGGACCGCCAAGGTTACCGATGTACGCAACTGGTTCGTGTTCGGCGCCAGCGAGCGCTGGCGCGAGGACGACAGCGAACACGAGCATTACTCCGATTCGGGCGGCAAGTCGGGAGGTCAAAAAGAGAAACTGGCCTATACCATTCTGGCGGCGAGTCTGGCCTATCAGTTCGGTCTCGAATGGGGCGCGGTACGCTCAAGATCCTTCCGTTTCGTGGTGATCGACGAGGCCTTCGGGCGCGGCTCGGACGAATCTGCGCAATACGGTCTGCGGCTGTTTTCCCAGCTCAATCTGCAGCTTTTGATCGTTACGCCGCTGCAGAAAATCCACATCATCGAGCCTTTTGTCTCCAGCGTGGGGTTTGTTCACAACGAGGAAGGCAAAGCTTCCAAGCTGCGCAATCTCTCGATAGAGGAGTACCGCGCGGAGAAGGCGAGGCTGGCGGGATGACCTGGACCAGACCGGCTGATTTGCGCGCTCAGGTGCGCAAGCTCTGGGACCGGGGCGAACTGCTGGGCGATCTCGTTACTGGCGGATCGCTATTCCCGAAACGTCTGGTATTAAAGAGCCCGACATCGGCCGAGATGGCGGACCGCTTTGACGATGTTCGCGCCTGGATTGCCGAACTTCGGGCGATGCCTTACTGCCGGGTGGAGATGCGGGAATTCAGGCATCGAATTTTCGGTACAAATGCAGTGCCCCAGGAGGCATGGATCGATACCGTCGAAGACGCCGCGGCGCTGATCGGCAAGCGGAAGGACGCGGCCCGTTTTACAACGTTGGTTGACATGACGCGCAAACGCGAACCAAAGTTGCTGGACTGGCTGGCCAGGCGGCCATTGCGCGCCTTGGAGCTTGCCGACGAATGGGAGTTGTTGCTGGCAATCGTCGCCTGGCTTGAGAATCATCAGCGCCCTGAAGTGTACCTCAGGCAGGTGGACATCCCGGGCGTGCACAGTAAGTTTATCGAAGCCCATCGCGGAGTGCTCATGGAATTGCTGGATCTCGTATTGCCCCCCGAGGCCATTGATCAGACAGCCAGCGGTGTGAGCCAATTTGCCAGGCGTTACGGATTTCGCGATAAACCGGCTCGCATCCGCTTCCGTGTTCTTGATCCTGAGCATAGCCTTTTGGGCCTTGCGCAGGATATTACCCTTGATGCCGAGAGCTTTGCCCGACTCGATCTCCCTGTTGCGCGTGTTTTTATTACCGAGAATGAGATCAACTTTCTGGCTTTCCCTCGAGTTAAGAACAGTCTGGCCATTTTCGGCGCGGGATACGGTTTCGAAATGTTGGCCCGGGCCGAATGGCTTTCGCGTTGCCGCATTCATTACTGGGGAGATATCGATACCCACGGCTTTGCCATCCTCGATCAGCTGCGCGGCCTATTCTGCCACGCGGAGTCGATCCTGATGGATCGCGACACTTTGCAGACATTTGAACCGTTATGGGGAGAGGAAGGGAAACAGACGTTGCGCGACCTGTCCAGGTTGAATCCGGAAGAAGCGGCGCTCTATGATGATTTACGAGACAACCGGATACGCAAGAATCTGCGCCTCGAGCAGGAAGCTATCAGCTTCGGCTATGTGGAATCCGCATTATCGGCGCTTACATAGAATCAATCAGCCAAGGCATCGGAAGCTGAAGTTAAGCAGTCAAATGGCATATTCGCCAATGCGCTGCAGGATCAAATTATGCCTTATGGCCGGCACTGCGGTCTTCGTTAAGAATTTTCTTCGTGATTTCTGCGGTTTCATGAAATACTCGGGCTAGGGGCTTGAAATCTGCAACCATCTGACGACGACTGACCGGCAAGGTGCGGGTCGATCGGATTTAAGAAACCTGATCTTCATAGGTCATCCAGCGATCCCTCGGGCGGGCGAGAAGTGGAGTGAGTTGGCGGATCGTTTCGGCGTTCTGGTATTTTTCCCTGACAGCGTCCGCATTCGCACGACTCTGCCATTTAGCCAGAGCGATGATATGCCCTGGCGCATCCTGATCAATGAAGATCTGATGCGAAATATAGCCGTCGAAACTTTTCATATCCGACCACACCTGGCGCGTGAGGCGCAGCCCTTCTTCTTCCGCACCGGGTTTCAGCCAAGTGTCCCAAATAACTGTGATCATTTAGTCTCTCCAGTATGCCGCCAACTATGACAGTCCGCTATTTTTAGTTAAACGCTGCTTTAAGGCCTGAGTTGAAAATTCGGTTCATGAGTACGGATGTTTTGTCGTGTTGGTGCGAATTTACTTGTGCCCCTTGAGGGTATTCGCACTGCATAGGCCGGTATACGGGCGTCTGTTCTTGGTCGAGTACCCAGAAAGCATAGATGAATTCGACCCTATAACGGCGCAACATCTGTTTTTAACCGAGCCTGCGGATCTTCCTGGCTCTTCCGCCATCCTATCCTAAAAGGAAGGAAAAAATCAATTAACGGACTTCGATCATTTCTCCTGTCATAATGTCAATCTTGACAACGACGGGATGGCCATCGCGGACAGTCCTGACCACATAGTACCGGTCTATTCTTTCTATACTCTGAATTTCGCCGTAGCCGGCAGAAGATACACGTACGCGGGCTACTTCCTCCGACATGACGCCTACTCCGGATTCCGGTTCCGGTACTGGCGATTCATATTCATCGGCATGAGTATTGACTATGGGTATCGAGATCAACATCAAGATAAGGATAAGTTGCCTTTTTAGTGAGTGTTTCATCACCGGTTCTCCTCTCTTTTTCTATCCTTGTGAGATAGCGGGTTCATAACCCTGACATGGAAAAACTATGGAATCATTAACGGATTGGGGGCCTCGCGGTTATCAGTCGCCGCTTGGGTACGCGCCGCTACAGTTACGCAAACATGATCGCCTGGGAATGCTTCGCGCCAGACGTAGCCTTGCCGGCATGTGTCCGGGCCATACGGTCCGCCGCCCGGATTGCGGCGGGAAGCGGCTGCTGCATTATCCTGCCGGGTTTGTGTACGAATCTGGCTGGTTACGCAAACCCAATCGCTCGCATCGGCTTCCCTCCAGACATAGCCCTGTTTGCAGGTATTAGGCCCATAGACGAAACGAGCCGGATTGCGCCGATTGGCCGCCTGGGAATTGTCTTGCTGGGCTTGTGTCCTAACAGCGGGCGTCACGCAAACATGATCGCTGGGGATTGCTTCACGCCAGACGTAGCTTTGCCGGCATGTATCCGGACCATACGCTCCGCCGCCCGGATTGCGGCGGGAAGCGGCCGCTGCATTGTCCGCGCGAGCCTGAGCCCGTGTTGCGACAGCAACACATACCTTGTCGCCAGGGACGGCTTCACGCCAAACATAGCCTATGAGACAACGGGATGCATATTCGCTTTGAACAGTCACCTGCGCCTGATTGGGTCCAATTGCAGCTGATCTCGGATTGACCTGGATGACGACCCCATCGCGGTTTAAACTTTGCACAGGAGCCCGGTTGCCGCTGCGTTCCCTCAGCAAGAAAGAAAGATACCGGCCATCTGAATGACGCTTTACTTCATGTATCAATACGATATCGGCAGGAATTCCTGAGTCCCAGCCATCACGTTTTCGGAACTCAATAGTGAAATAGTGGAATGGATCGGCGGGATCGAACGGCACCCGGACATGCAGGTCACCGGGGACTTCCGGATGGTTCAGTGCGGCAAGGGTTAATGTGGCGCGCGAAATGCCGTCAGCACTGAATGTCCGGATTCGATGCCTCGGAAACCACCCCATGCGATCAACGTGATAGCCATTGAGGCCAGGGCCGCCGTTACCGAATTCAGGATTGGGGCGCGCAAACACGTTAGCGTAGCTCATAACATCCCAAGGATCGTCATACTCGGCATTTGTCGCGGCATCGGAGAACGAGTGGTGAAGGCCGAGTCCATGTCCATTTTCATGCCCTAATCCACCAATATCCACATTATCCGGAAAAAACGCACGTCCGACGCCGCCGTACAAATCCACACCCGGGGAGGTAATGGCGGCAATAAGATGACCTTGCGGGACGGTATACGGTGATACAGGATCGTTACGTGCCGCTGCCACACAATCAGTGACCAGTTCTCCTCGTTTCGGATTAGGGCCGCCTGCTTTTGCCTGCGCCTGTGCGAGAGTGAGAGACTCCTGATGCCAGCCGGTGACAACGGCATTAGCGAAATCAACACCGTTATATGAAACAGCGCGCCAGTAATCCGCAAATGAGCCATTACCTCGCCCCAGAATCATACGGCGATAAAAATTAGCATCATACGGAGGTTGCGGACTATCGCTGAACGTGCAGAGTATAGCACTCAGCCCGATCTGCCCTCGGAAAGGACGAGCATCAGCAATATTGGGTAATACAATTAATGCCGTTACTGCCAGGAGAGATAGCTTCTTGATCCAAAGGTTGTGTCCAAGAATCCCTCTCAGTATTACCATAGGCGTCATCATTGTATTGACCTCCATTTTTAATAAAGGTGTTTGCTCTTGCCAAACCAAGTTGAGCGTCGTGATAGGGCACGGCTGGCTTGCGCTGAGCCTCTTCTTCGAGGGAAATAAATACCGCCCCATGCATGGCCTTTTCTTCTGTACTCAGTTGGCGCTTGTTCTCCATTTCATGGAGTTCACCAACTAGCGAGATCACATAAGGCCAGACACATCCTATATAGCAAATAGATGTAACATGCAGTCCTGGTAAAAGGGCTGGTTATTGATCTTGATGAGCCAGGCCAGATTTCAGCTGCCAAGGTACTATTGTTTATATTTCGGATCGGATTGCTATTCGTGCTATTACTGTCTGACTTAGCTAATAGTTTATAGGGCCTATAGACCGTCTCGTCTTAAAGCGGCTCTTTCATCCGCAGATAATCATAGATTACGTGGCATACTTATAAGGAAAATCACAACTTCAGGTATCGTTCCGGCTCAGAGCGCGCAACGTTTTCTGCAGGCAGTCGGCCACGCGCCGCCGGTCGGTTTCGTTGGCGATTTGCGCGGCGTCTTCGCCGATGAGCCGGGCATGCCGTACCAGCACGGCGCGATCCTGATCGCGATGCAGATCAGGCGCAATTTTGGCGATGATTTCGAGAAGATGCCCCATCACATCAGCATTGTCGGCGCCGTAATGACGGATCTGGTCGAAGGCGGCGTGCGCCAGTTCCTCGAAATCGAGCGTGCAGGCAATTACGCGTAACTGTCCGTCTTCGTCCTGACGCAACGTTGTCGGCAGTTCACGTCTTGCCACGCCGCGCAGCGATGCGCCCAGCCAGTCGATGCAGGTTAGAGCGGTAAAGGGTTCGTTGATGCCCGGCGAAAGTGCATGGACCGCGATTTCGACCAGTTGCTGCACTATGTACAGCGCGTCCTGGTGGGGCGTGCGGTGCGGGCCTTGGCTGAAGCAGGCGCGCAAATCGAGCTCTAAATCATGATTGACGTTCGAACGCGGCAGCACGCGCAGCAAAGGCTCGGCGTGCGTCACAAAAGCGCCGGGGCGTTTTTCCAGTTTCAGCATCAGATCGTGCCGGATCGCCAGCCGCATCAATCGTTCATTGTCCATGCCCTGAAGATAGCCGTTGGCGGCCGATATCACGACATGCGCTGCCTGCCATTGGCTTTCATCGGGTAAACGGCATGGTTTCGTATCGTTGCCTTGCGGCAGCCCGATGCGTTCGGGAAATAGAACAGGCAGCGATTTTTGAAATTCCGCGCCCACATCCGCGATGAGATTTTCGGCCTGAATGCTTTGCGAAACATGATGAATGAAATAGATCAGGACCGCAAGCGACGCAAGCCCCAGCAGCATGCCGATGTTCACCGACAGATACGGTACGAAGCTGGATGCCTCGACAGAGTGTTCCGACCGCACCGTCCGCAAGACAAGCAGACAGTAGACAAAGGTGGCGATGAACGTGCCGAGCGTAAATTGAACGCCGCGGTCGGAAGTGAAGTTCCTCAGCACGCGCGGCCCGAAATGCGATGAAGTCTGTGCCAGCGCCGTCACGGTCAGCGAGAACACAATCGAAATCACGGTCATGATGGAGCCGGCGACGACCGACAATACGCCGCGAGCGCCTTCGGCGCCGCCTGACCAGACCCAATCCATGCCATGCACCCAGGCGCTGCCGACGGCGTGGTCAATGGCGACACTCCCGAGCGCGGCACCAGTCGCGAGCAGGGCCATCAGTGCCGGCAGAAACCAGAATGAGTCAGTCAGGGCATCACGGATTTTCAGCAACTGCAGTTTCATAAGGCTTGATTTTCAGCTTGGGCCGGCCTTCGTGCCGGCACGACAGGAGGGCGCTTGCCCCAGCCATCAAGTGGAAAAGAATCCGCTGCATCAGGAACGGCAAACCGAAGTTTTTTAGAAGCGCTCAAACTGATCGGACGAGGCATATTTTTTTGACAGAGTGATCAGGTGTAAATTCCGCCCGGCGACGATGCAGCTGCCGAATCCGACGCTATGGCTCGCAGAGTCTGGTGGATCGACGACTACATTCCGCTGGATGCCTGGGTGTTTGGTCAAAGTGCCGGAACGCCGGGAAATCCCTGAACGAAGGTGGTTTTGGTAAAGCATTCGGAGAATAACTGAAACTTTGCCAAATGGCGGCGGATCGGTGCCGGCATCGGTCTGCCGTCGGTTCGGTTCAACCGATCTTTATTGCGCTTATGTCGGGTCGATCAACCCGGTTTGTGAAGGAAGTTATGTCCAGCAAGCAAATGGTTAAAGTATTAATAATCGCCTCTACCTTAGCGTTCGCGGCATCCGGCCATGCCGGTCCCTGCGGCGGGGCGGGCAGGGCGGCAACCCGCCGGGGCAGTTTTAGGAAAGACGGGAGCAGCAAATCCGGGGAAGAATCCATCAGGATCAGGGCAGCGGCCAGCAGATCCGTGAGCGCAACGAACAACAAATCAGGGAAAGAACTGAACCGCCGGGAATGGAGCAGCGGCAGCAGCAAATGGAAAATATCCGTCAACGAACCGAAGATAAAGCCAGAGGCGATGTACCCGGCGCTCAACAGCGCTGGCGGCGGCCATTCGGCGAGTAAAGCTTTATATCCCCGGTTCAGAGAAAGGGTGAAGCGGGTCAGGCGCTTCGCCCTTTTTTTGTTTCAATGTTTATCACTCAGGACTTACATCACTTTAAGTCCGTTCGTTTTTAAGCGATAGCCGGAAAAATGACTGTTTATGTTGGATTTCTGGAACTGATCATGCGCTGTACCACTCGATATTCAGGTAATGATTGGCAAGACTGATAGTCGGTCTGATGGCGCTGCTGTCATTTTCAGATAAAAAATAATGCATAAGTTGAGCGATTCGCTCAGCTGTGAAGGGAGATTCCATGCAGATCAAGTTTCCGTTTGATTCGTCCAGACCGGTTGCCGGCGAGGCCAGCATTGATATCGACAAGCCGATCCGCGAGGTTTTCGCGTTTATCGGGGAGCATTTTTTTGACAACTATCCCAAATGGGCGCTGGAAGTCGTCGAATTTGAGCCGTTGGACGGCAAACAGGTGTTTGTAGGCGCCAAAGCCAAACAAGTACGCAGGGACAACGGAGCGGAGGTTGAGTCAATTTTTGAAATTACCGATTATCAACCAGTCATCAAGCTGACTTTTCAAGGCTTGACCGCACCTTACAGGCACAGTTATTTACTGGCCAGTGGCGAACAGGCGCAACCTACGCACCTGACCTTTCGCTTTGAGTTGCTGGAACTGGAAGTTTTCATGCGTCCGTTTGAAAAACTGATACGGGCCGCCATTGAAGATGGCGCGGAAAACACGGTTGAAAACATTAAAAATTTGATCGCCGTTGAATGCAACTAACTCGATTCGCAATTATCAGACATATTGGAGTTTAATCATGGCTTTTATTGTTGAAAAAGATAGCGGTCTGATTCCGCAGGTGCTGTCCGCTATTTTGGACGAGTGTGTTAACGGCATAACCCTGGCAGATCCGGATCTGGATGATGCGCCGATCGTTTATGCCAATAAAGCGTTTGAGCGGTTGACCGGTTACAGCCAGGCAGAAATCGTCGGTCGCAATTGCCGTTTTTTGCAAGGCGACGACAGGAATCAGGCCGCACGCTACCAGATTGCCGACGCAATCAAAAACCATCAGGCCGTTGAAGTGACTATACGAAATTATAAAAAAGACGGCTCACTGTTTCATAATCGCCTCAAAATAATCCCGTTATTCGATAAAAAGCAAAGGGTTATTTATTATCTGGGCGTCCAGTACGATATAACCGACCAAGTGAACGCAGACAAGGAAATCAAAGAGTTGACGGGTTTATTAAAGGCCATGCCGAACAAGTCATGAAGTTTTTTCAGAAGGTAAGTTTATGAATGCTGCAGTAAATACCGGGGGCGGTGGCGATCTGCTTTTTAATGAAGCCTTGTTTGGTCTTGCCATCCTTTCCTTTGTTTTATTATTGATCGTCGAGAAAATTAAGCCGTACCGGCACTTTTCCGCCAAGACCTATAAGGAATCGATCGTCACCAATACCGCGGCGTTTCTGTTTAACAATATTGTTCTGGCGGTATTAAGAGCATCCTCGCTGTTTCTTATCGCGCAGCAGTTTGCGTCCTACGGGTTATTGGGCGGTATGGAAAATGGACCGCTCAAATGGGTGCTGGCTTTCGCTTTTTTCGATCTGGCCATTTACCTTTGGCATGTGGCAAGCCATAAATATGAGTGGCTGTGGCGGTTTCATAAAGTGCATCACAGCGACAAAAGCTTTAATGTGTCCACCGGCTTTCGCTTTCATGTGTTCGATTTATTGATGGAAATCGTCTATAAGTCGATATTTGTTGTCGTCATTGGCGTCAATGCGTATCTGGTGCTGTCAATCGAGATTATCGAGCTGTTCTTTATATTCTTCCATCATGCCAATATCCGCGTGCCCAAGGAGGATCTGATCTCGCAGTTCATTATTACGCCGTCGCTGCACCGGGCGCATCATTCGACATTGCGCAAAGAACACGACAGCAACTATGGCATTGTTCTATCGATCTGGGACCGTGTTTTTGGTACGCGAAAAGAACTGGCGCCTGAACATATCGGTCTGGATCTGATTGAAACTGAAAACTTTATACAACTGTTTTCGCTGGCGTTTATTACCGAACGCAAAGTCAGGCAATTACTGGGCTGGATTCCAAAGGGCAAAAAATCGTGAATGCCTGTGTCGGTTTGCTGCTGGCGCGACGAGCAGCAATAAAAGCGCCCGCGCAAATTCTGGCCATGATTGGCATTTATTGGCAGTCGAGTTGAACAGGAACCGGTATCGGTTTTGCAATGCTGTTGAAAACTGAAGAATATTTCCGGGCCATCTTGATGAGTTCTTCTTTTTGTTATTTGGATATATCGGCCTCGATTCGGGATTTTGCTTTCCTTATCTCGTTTTCCCGAATGGCCGCATGGGCTACAAGACTCGTTATCACGCACCTGGACAGGCTAAAAGAAGAAGGTGTGAAACCCTTGTCGATAAATGGCTTTTAAATCGACCGGGCTTGCACACTTTTTCTCTTCATTCGATAGTATGCCTGCAATGCAGGCAGTAGAGCGTCAGCGATAGATACCCTGGGCAAAATCGCCCTGCATGTTAGCATAAACTCCTGATTAATTGACTTCACCAGGCTTCAACGGCTTGGCATCCAGCTCGAAATCCATGCGTATGCGTTGAGCCACTGTCTTGACTTCCTTTTTATTCTTGAAGGGGCCGGCGATTACCTGATAAACGCCATTTTTTTCCATTTGGCGCGCCGGGATCGGCGGTCCCTGATGCGTCAGCATTGCGGCCAGCTGTTGGGCTTCGGTTTCGTTATCGAAAGTGGCCGCTAACAGAGCCCAGTCGCTTTCCTTCAATTCTTCGACAACAGGCTGGCCATAGAGCTGATCGGGGTGATCCAGTTGCACGGCTGCCGTCGTCAGTTCTGCTATATCAGGGCTGCCGGCCAGTATCGGCGTAGGAATGCCGTCTGCGCGTTCAACGATACGATCGACTTTTTCCCAATCGATGGATACGTTTTGCTCGGTGCTGATCCGTTTCAACTCGCCGACCAATTTCTTTTTCAGCTTGGGTTTTTGCTTGGCCCATTTTTGCAGCGGCTCATGCGCTTCAAGATAAAGCATGTCCTGATCCCATGCCGCTAGATAAGGCTGATGAACAATCTGTACGGGCATCCCCACTTTGGATTTATTGAACAGAACCTCGATATCCTCGGGATAAAGCTGCACGCAGCCATGACTGATCTGCATGCCGATGCCATAGGGTTTATTGGTGCCGTGGATCAAATAGCCTGGAAAGCCGAGCGGCATGGCGTACTTGCCGAGCGGATTATCGGGGCCGGAGCGCACGACTTTCGGCAGCGTATCGCCTTTTTCGGCATGCTCACGCTGTATCGACTCAGGCACGGTCCAGGTCGGGTTGGCTCTCTTGGAGACGATTTTGGTTGAACCCATCGGCGTATTCCAGCCCTGCCGGCCGATACCGACCGGGTAAGTGAATAAGGTGTTCGGCTGTTTTTGAGGGTAGAAGAACAGCCGCATATTGGCCAGATTCAGCACGATGCCTTTATGGGGGGCTTCGGGCAGAATGAAGCGCAAAGGCAGCAGCGCCTGGCTGCCCGGTTGGGGGGTCCAGGGATCAAGCCGGGCGTTGGCTATTGTGATGTCGTTATAACCCAGGCCGTAGTGCCGGGCAATATCGGACAAGGTATCATTTTCGCGTATATCGACAGTCGCCAGTGAGCCGACTATGTTCTGGCCGTCAGCCAGCTGAAAATTGTGGGATTCAATATTTTCCTGCTTCGGCAACGAGACTGCGGCCGGCGGTGCTTCCGACGGCCCGAAGGACGGCATGATCTGACAGCCGGCCAGAACACTGCTGAGCAATGTGCAGGCCATTAAAAGCGAAGGCCGAAAAGCTGTTGATTTTGAATGGGACATGCTGGTTTTTAATTTTTCTTCTAAGGTAAACATCTATGAAATTCATTCAAGTATAGTTGTAAATACCCGAGGCGAGCTGGAAATATCGCACGTAGGCAAATCAGACGATAGCCTAACGCGTCTTAATTAAGAAGAAGTTAAGTTTGAATTAAGAATAGATTAACGTTTACGTAATCCGACGCCGAGCTTATGAAGGCCGGCAGGAGAGTGGGTTTAATCGTAAATAAGGCCGTATGGCAGACTGAGAGGGCAATGAAACGCTGATAGGGATGGTTGTGGGGGGAGCGATCCTTTAACAGTATGCTGCTGTTAAAGGGTCGCTCCGGTATGAAGATTAATGCTTTTTGCCACCGCCATGGCTGTGTTGGCCGCCTTTGCTGGCTATTTCACGTTGTTTTTCTTCATCCATTGAAGCAAAACCGCGGGCTGATTTGCCTTTGCCGCCTTCTTCTTCCTCTTTGCCGCCGCGAGCGGCTTTGCCGCCTTTGCGTCCGGCTTCCCGGGCTTCCTCGGAAGTAAACTCGTGGGCGGTGCCTTTTTCATGAGCGGCTTTGCCGCCTTTGCGTCCGGCTTCCCGGGCTTCCTCGGGAGTAAACTCGTGGGCCGTGCCTCTCTCATGAGCGACCTGGCCGCCTTTGCGTCCGGCCTCTCTTGCTTCTTCCGGCGTAAACTCATGGGCGGTGCCTTTTTCATGAGCGGCATGTCCGCCTTTGCTGGCTATTTCACGTTGCTTTTCTTGATCCATTGAAGCAAACCCGCGGGATGATTTGCCTTGGCCAGAACCGGTACTACCTCTTTGTTGAGTCATGATCGTGTCTCCTCAAACATAAGATTTAAATTAATGGTTAATTCCTCTTGGGATAAAACCAAACACCATCTTCTTTTTCATATAAAAAAAGAATGATTAAAATATACCAACGACATAGTGAAGTTCTGTGCGTTAGCGTACATTCGAGGTCTGCAATGATTAGGCAGAATAAAAGGCGACAGGTTTCGTCAAGCAAGCGATATCGCGCCGTACAAAAAAAATTACGATGCAGGAGAGGGAATAACATGTCTGACAGCATCCAATTACAAATTCATCACGTCAGCATTATCGTGTCCGACACATCGAAAGCGCTGGCGTTCTACAGCGGCATACTGGGCCTGAAGACCTGCGAGCGCCCCAATCTGCCGTTCCCGGGCGCCTGGCTGCAGCTCGGCGAGCATCAGATCCATCTACTCGAAGTACCTAACCCCGACCGGAATGAAAATCGCCCTGAACATGGCGGACTGGATCGCCATACGGCTTTACTGGTCAATGATCTGGACGCCGTTCAGCAGCAACTGGAACAGCAGGATATTTTCTACACATTAAGTAAATCGGGACGCAGGGCCTTGTTCTGCCGCGATCCTGACGGCAATGCCGTGGAATTGATTCAGGACCTGAGCGTCATCAATTGAAAACAAGGCGTTTGCCGCGCCGTAGAATGGGCAGCGCGTAACCTTCCCGGAACCGTAATAATCCGGTAAATTTCGAAAGGTATGCTACAGAGCCAGTGCTCTCCGCAGCTTCCTATTGTCTTCTAAAATTGCATAACCGCTAATGCATACGAGAGGAACTCCATGAACCGGCTAAATCAGTTAATCTCGGCGCTTGCCGATCGGCCTTTTGATCATGTACAGGCCTTAAAAGGCAGCTATGATTTTCCCGGCTTCAATTTCAGGGTGATCAGGGTTCAACGCAGTGCCGGCGCCCATCCCGCCTCGATCGCCTCGGTCACCGTATCCCGGCAGGATAGCGTCATTCCAGAAGTTTTTCTGCAGGCCGAGGCCGGCAGACTGGCTGTCGCAGATTTTCTGATTCGGCGCTTTCGACAGGGAATCGATATGTTTGCGCTGCAAAATCGCGGCAAGGAAGGCAGCGGTTCATTCGATACCATCGAGTTAAGCCAGAAAATGCTGGAAAGGGACAGCGTTTTGATCGATCAAGCCGCCATTGAATTGCGCTTCATGATCAGTTGGCCCGCCAAGGGGCCGGGCGGCGGTGTTTTTGATGCCGAACAGGCGAGGATCATGATAAATCAGGAACTGCCCGCCATCATCGATGCCACGTTTTTTTATGAACGCTACGACGAACAAACCAGAGCGCAACTGGAACAGTTTGTCGATGTGCTGACAGTGCGTACAGAAATCAGCCGGTTTATGGACGAGCATCGTCTGGTTGCTTTTATCGCCGACGGCGCCCGGCTGCCGCGCAGCAGCGGCATCGACGACAGGCCGGCCGAGAGCGAGGCTGTTATTGCTTTTCAATCGCCCGATTCCCTGCAGGTCAAAATCCCGCTATCGGATGGCCGTTACCTGACCGGCATGGGCGTCCGGGAAGGCATTACCTGCATTACCGGCGGCGGCTATCACGGCAAATCGACCCTGATGCAGGCGATTCTGGCCGGCGTTTATGCGCATGTGCCGGGCGATGGCCGCGAATTTGTCGTGACGCGTGAGGACGCTTTCTTTATCCGGGCCGAGGAAGGGCGCAGCATCAGGGACGTGGACATCAGCCCTTTTATCGGCGATTTGCCGAACGGCCTGAAGACTGATCATTTTTCGTCGGGCAACGCTAGCGGCAGCACGTCGCAGGCGGCTGCCATTGTCGAAGCTATCGAAAGCGGGTCGAGATTGCTGTTGTTCGATGAGGACACCTGCGCGACCAACTTTCTGGTGCGCGACGCCTTGATCGGACAGGTGCTGGACGCTTCGCTGGAACCAATCAGGCCGCTTTATTCCATGATGCGCCCGCTTTGGAACGAACGGCGCGTCTCGATGATTTTCGTGGCAGGCGGACTGGGCTGTTTTCTGCAGAAAGCCGACACCTGCCTGCTTATGGCCCATTACCATTGCCAGGACATCACTGCCAGCGTGCGCGGCAGGCTGGGTGAAATTACCAATGAAGATGAAACGAGTAACGACTTCTCATCAGCACGCCGGTTGGCCGCCGATAATTTTGATCCGGCGTATGAAAACAAACGCCTGAAAAAAACCATCGCCAAACGCATCAAGCCGTTGCGCAGTGCGCTGAGACAATTGGAGTACGGCATGGACCTGATCAATCTGGAGGCCGTCGTGCAGATCGCTGAAGCGCCGCAGGTGTTGGCTCTGGGCTATTGCCTGCTGGCGCTGCGCAATAAAATCAGTCAGTCGGCCGGTCAGCCCGAAACCATCCGATTCTGGATAGACCGGCTTTACAGCGACATCGCCGAACAGGGTTTGCAAGTGCTGGCGCCCGATTACCCTGGCACGCTTTCCATGCCGCGCAAATACGAGCTGGCTGCCGCCGTCAACCGGATCAGGTCGTTGCGAATTGTCTAGGATTCGGTTAAAAGTAACTTTCCAGTTTGTCGCTGAAATCAGCGCTTATGTCGGGGCGAATTCATTTATGCCCCTCGGGTATTCGCCCTGGGCGACTGAAGTCGCCCCCACATGGCTCGTCACAATTCAGGGAAGTTATTTCTCGCCTTATCCTTAGCCTATCGCTGTCAGGACACGCCAGGTATTGGCGGCACCCGGCTGGAGAATATTGCTAATAAGACGAAGGGAATGTTAGTCTTGCCGGAATTGATTTACCTGAATGGTCAACACGATGAATATACGCGCGCCGATCTTGCGAAGCCAGCATTCAACATTATCTTTAAATTGATGAGCCCGATTATCGGCATACTGTTGGCCGCCGGAGCCAGTCGGCGCTTCGGCGCCGACAAACTGACCCATGTTTTGCCCGACGGCGATCAGGTAGCAGTGCGTGCCTGCCGCAATTTACTGGCCGGCACGGATGGCGTGCTGGCGGTGGTTCGCCCCGGCAGCGAGGCACTCACTGCCCGGTTGCAGGCCGAAGGGGCCGAAGTTCGAATCTGCGCCGATGCCGGGCAAGGTATGGGCGCGAGCCTTGCCTTCGGGATTCACGCCCGGCCTGAAGCCGCCGGCTGGCTGGTCGCTTTGGCCGACATGCCCTGGATAATGCCTGCGACCATTCGTAGGGTAGCGGATGAGCTTCGTTTGGGCGCACTTATCGCCGCGCCATGTTGGCAAGGCCAGCGTGGGCATCCTGTCGGCTTTTCGTACGTTTTAGGTCCGGATCTGACCGCGCTGAGCGGCGATGCCGGCGCGAAATCGGTGATTCAGGCCCATCTTGAGCAGCTTCGCCTTGTCGATTGCGATGATCCGGGGGTGCTTCGGGACATTGACAAACCGCAAGATTTGGAAATACTGACAAAAATTTAGAAAACCATCGTGACTCGGGACATTCTCAATCTCCAGCTGGAACTGCGCGAAGCGCGCCATCCCTACGTCCTGGCGACGGTGGTCGAAATATTGGGTTCGTCCTCGGCCAAGCCTGCCGCCAAGGCGCTGATCGACCTTTCGGGCAAGATTGTTGCCGGTTGGGTCGGCGGCGGCTGTGCGCAGGCCATGGTGTCCAGGACGGCGCTTGAGTGTCTTGATACAGGAGAACCCTGTGTGATCGAAATCGACCTGAACGATGAAGTTTTCGGTGCGGGCATGCCTTGCGGCGGCAGCATGCGGGTATACGTCGAACCGGTATTGCCCAAGCCGCTGCTCTGGCTGATGGGTCATGGGCGCATTGTGGAAAGCCTCTGCGAATTCGCTCACCGGGTAGGATTTGAAGCGGTTGTCAATGATCCGCAGGCCACCGAGGACCGCTTTCCCACCGCTTTCCGCGTGATCAGCGACGACAGCCGTTACCAGCAATTGCGGCCGCAAACAGGCGATTTCGTGGTTATCGCCACTCATCACAAAGGCGACTATGAATCGCTGACCCGCGCTCTGCAATCCGAAGCCCTGTATATCGCGCTGGTCTCCAGTCGCAAGCGGGCGAAACTGGTGCTGGAGCGACTGCGGCAGGAAGATTTTCCTGAAACCAGCCTTGCCAGAGTGCGGGCGCCTGCCGGCCTGGATTTGGGGGCGAGATTGCCGGAGGAGATTGCCTTGTCCATCGTCAGTGAAATGGTACGGGTGAGACGGAGAGGAAACGGCGAACCATTGAGCAAAATTTCGCCGGCGACGGACTAAAGGAAACAGATACTGCTCTGCCATCGGCGTGCGACTTTTACTGCCTGGAAATGCTCATGTAGAATCTTGGCCAGCGCGCCACGGATGTTTATGCGGGCATCTTGTATTTTTAACGACTCGAGGAGAAATGCCTTATGATCACGCTCGATATCAACGGCAAGCCCCATCAGATTGATTTGCCCGAAGATACCCCCCTTCTTTGGGCCTTGCGCGACTATCTAGGCCTGACCGGAGCCAAGTACGGCTGCGGCATGGCTTTATGCGGCGCCTGCACGGTGCACCTCGACGAAAAGCCGGTGCGCGCCTGCGTAACGCCTATCTCGGCCGCGACAGGCAAAAAAGTTGTCACCATCGAAGCGATCGATCAGGATGCGACCGGAAAGAAAGTCCAGGAAGCCTGGTTAACGCTGGGCGTACCGCAATGCGGCTATTGCCAGCCTGGCCAGATCATGGCGGCCACCGCTCTGCTCAAGCAAAAACCCAAACCTACCGATGCCGATATCGATGCCGCCATGAGCGGCAATCTCTGCCGCTGCGGCACTTACACGCGCATACGCGCCGCCATTAAAGGGGCTGCAGGAACAACGGAGGCTAAGCCATGAAAACCCCACTGGATCGCTCCGAATTGAACATCGATCGGCTGGATAGCGATGACCTGCATATCGTCAATATCAGCCGGCGCGCGTTTCTCAAGGATCTGGCACTGACCGGATTCGTACTGGCCGCCGGGTTTCCTTCGCTGATAGAGGCGGAGGAAACCGCTCCTCATACAGACGAGGCGAAGTATGGCGCCGACGCCATGCCGCACGGCTGGGTGGACAGTCCCCTGGTGTTCGTCGCAATAGCGGATGACGGCGCAGTCACCATCGTTTGCCACCGTTCGGAAATGGGGCAAGGCATACGCACCAGCCTGCCCATGGTCGTGGCTGACGAACTCGAGGCCGACTGGCAGCGGGTACGCATCGAACAGGCGCCTGGCGACGAGAAACGCTACGGCAATCAGGATACCGACGGTTCCCGCAGCATGCGTCATTTCTTCCTGCCCATGCGCCGGGTCGGCGCGGCGGCCCGCGCCATGCTCGAAGCGGCGGCGGCCGCACAATGGCAAGTGCCGATCCAGGAGGTTCGTGCCGAACAGCATCAGATCCGCCACGCCGCAACCGGCAGAACGCTCGGCTACGGTCAACTGGCCCAGGCTGCGGCAAAACTGCCGGTACCTTCCCGCGAAAGCCTGCGCTTAAAAAAACCGGCCGAGTTCCGCTACATCAGCAAGGGCCTGGTCGGGCTCTACGACGGACAGGATATGGTCATAGGCAGAAGCGTGTACGGTATCGATGTTCGACTCAAGGACATGCTGTATGCCGTGGTAGCACGGCCTCCTGTATTTGGCGGCAAAGTCCTGCATTATGACGCCAAAGACGCCCTGAAGGTGCCGGGCGTAGTACGCGTGGTCGAACTCAAAGGCAGTCCTCCGCCTGCCGAATATAACCCGCTCGGCGGCATCGCCGTGATCGCCAGCAATACCTGGGCGGCGATCCAGGGGCGCAAGGCGCTCAAGATTGAATGGGACAAAGGGCCTAATGGCAGCTATGACTCGGCAGCTTACAAGGCTAAACTCGAGGCCGCCGCGCGCAAACCGGGCAAAGTGATGCGCAACGACGGCAATACCGATGCCGCTATGGAGGGCGCGGCCAGACGGATTGAAGCCGAATATTATATTCCGCATCTTGCCCAGGCGCCGATGGAACCGCCGGCGGCGACCGCCCGCATCGTTGACGGCCAGTGCGAAATCTGGACCTGCACGCAGGCTCCGCAAGTGGCTCGCGACCGCGTGGCCAAATGGCTCAAGCTGCCGGCAGAGAAAGTCACGGTACACGTCACCCTGCTGGGCGGCGGATTCGGACGCAAATCCAAACCCGACTATGTCATCGAAGCGGCGCTCTTGTCGCAGGCCATGAACGGCCAGCCTGTCAAACTGACCTGGACGCGCGAGGATGATCTGCATCATGCCTACTTCCACACCGTTTCACTCGAACGGCTGGAGGCGGGGCTGGACGACCAGGGCAAGCCCGCTGCCTGGCTGCACAGAACGGTCGCTCCTTCGATTTCCTCTATTTTTGCCCACGGCAGCAAGCACGAGATGACGGCTGAACTTGGCATGGGCGTCATCAATGTGCCTTTTGCAATACCCAATGTGCGGATCGAAAATCCGGAGGCCGAGGCGCATACGCGTATCGGCTGGTTCCGGTCGGTGTCCAATATCCCCCATGCTTTCGCTGTCCAGTCTTTCGTCGCTGAGCTGGCTGCGGCGACAGAACGCGATCCCAAGGATTTTTTGCTGGACCTGATCGGACCGCCGCGCCGCATCGATCCGCGTACGCTTGAAGATACCTGGAATCATGGCGAATCACCCCAATTGTATCCGGTAGATACCGGGCGGCTGCGCCGCGTGACCGAAACCGTTGCGCGTGAGGCCGGCTGGGGACGCTCGCTGCCTCGGGGGCGGGGACTGGGCATCGCGGCCCATTACAGTTTCGTCACTTACGTCGCGGTCGTGGTGGAAGTGGCTGTCGGCGAAGACGGCAGACTGAGCATACCCAGAATCGATGTGGCGGTGGATTGCGGTCCTCAGGTCAATCCGGAAAGAATCCGTTCGCAGATCGAGGGCGCCTGCATCATGGGCGTCAGCCTGGCCACTCTGGGCGAGATCAGCTTCAAGGATGGCGCTGTGATGCAGGATAACTTCGATACGTATCAGCTCACCCGAATGGATGATGCGCCCCGGGAAATTCGGGTCCACATGCTGCCGACAACTGATTTCGATACGCCGCTGGGCGGAGTGGGAGAACCGGGCGTACCGCCTATTGCGCCGGCATTGTGCAACGCGATTTTTGCCGCCACTGGTCAGCGCATCCGCCAACTGCCAATCGGGGATCAACTGCTTAAAGACTGAACAGGAAGGGCATGAAATACTTCCTCAAGCAGGAGGAGGATTTTCCGGTGCAGGTGCGGATTGATTCGCGCAGCGCGAATCAATCCGCACCTGCAATTTTCTGATTTATTCCGTGCTCACTGCTACTTCGCGTCCGCGCAGCAAATTTGCCATTCTTCTGCCGCGGCGGCCTTGCCGCGCCGTTAACTGCAAGCAAAGCGGGCGTGCCTCGCTCTTAACACACGGAGTCAGCATCATGGTTAACCAGACAGAGCAAAACCATGTTTAAAGGCAGGAAATTCTGTTTGAGCTGAGGTACAATTTGCTCGGGCAAGCTCTTGCTCAAACTATGCAGCATTTGCCCCGTGTATGAGATCTCCTGTCTAGTATGGAATTAGAGTAATGATGGACTAGTAGGGAATAACAATAACTTATGGAAGAATAATAATGACAAAATTTGAATCAACAGTAACAACTATCCCTTTGCACAGCACAACGGAATGCTCTTGCTTATCATCCGGATGGGTTTCCAGCGGTCGTGCCATGCTGGCGCTGTCAGCCTTGCTTGCTACATCCATTGCCTTCGGCGCCCAATCCGATCCTGGCGATTATGAAAGATTACTCAATGAGGCCAATTCAAAAGGCGTAGCTAGTGTTTTGGTGACGCTGGACGACACGGTGACACTGGAAGAAATGGGAAGCAGCCTTGACTCTATAAAAGCTGAGATGAAGTCAAAAGCGGAAGTTTTGCTGGCTGAGTTGGGCGAGTATGCGTTAACGGAAGGATACTGGAATAACGGTATCGGTCAGATCGGGCTCTATGTGAATGCGAAGGGGCTTCAGGTTCTGGTCAATAGCGCCAACGCAGTATCCTTCTCGTCCGATGATGCGCGGACATATCGCATCCGGGCATATGACGATGATGGCAGCCTCGACGCCATCGAATCCATCATCAATGAAAAAGGCTTTGCCAACGTCGAAGTGTTTCTGAACGTTGATGAAGGCGATTACGATATAGACAGGAAAGGCAAAACTGTATTCAAGCCATCATCGGCGCTGTTGGATCAGATCACGAGCCGACTGAATAATATTAAAATACATAAGTTCGCTAAGTTTTTCAAAAACTTTGATGTCACGCCGTCTCTGGCGGCTATACCCAGCCCAAGTTTTCGGGTAAAAATTGACAGGAATACGTTCTATGGCTTGCGTGAGAGCGAGGACGTGAGAGCCATCCGGCCGGTAAGCTTTGTTGATCCCCGTCAGGCGCAATGGCCGGCTGACGTGCTGGAAACGGCACAGGCTGATGGATCGGCAGAGGTAATAATCACATTACGCGGCGGCTCGGTTTTTTCCACGAAGGCCGGTTCCATGTCGGCCAAAGCATTAAAGGCTCAAGCCGGCGCCAATCAGCGCGCCTTTGACGATATCCTCGTTGATGCCGATACATCATCAACATCGGCGGTTTTGGCAAGTTATGCCGACATCGGGGCTATTCATGCGCGCCTTCCGTACGACTCCCTAAAGCGGCTATATAAAAAAGCCGACTCTAGAATCCTCAGCATTGAATTGAACCGGCCTGTTGCCGAGGCGACGCTGACCAACAGCACAGGCCTGATGAATATGCAATCGGCATGGAATGCCGGTTATCGTGCTGCCGGCCAAAGTATCATCATTGTTGATTCCGGCATACGAAAAGATCACGAACTCTTCAAGATGAATGGCGCGACTAAGGTCACTTATGAAGCCTGTTTCGGCACTGATGCTGAAGGGTATTATTCGATCTGTCCCAGCAAAGACATTAAGGGCGATAGCCCTCTGGGTCTGTCCGGCTCCGGAGAGCCGTATAGTAAATTGACAGACTGCTCGACCTTGGCCACGAGTGCTTCCGCAGGTTATCATGACTGCTCGCACGGCACACACGTCGCAGGCATCGCCGCAGGCCGCAAAAGTCCTTCTGTTTCGCCGTCAAACCTTCAAGGAGTTGCGCCCGATGCCGGACTGATCTCGGCGCAAGTGTACTCGTATGACGTGAATAAATACAAGGTAAAAGCATTTAACGCGGATATTCTAGCTGTCCTCGACGCCGTATTGTCAGCCACAACGGCCGGCACGAATAACCCTTATGTGGTCAATTTAAGCATGGCCGACAATCAAATCTACTCTGGAGATTGTGGTTCCCTTACGGATACGCAAAAGACTTATGAGAGTATTAAGAATGCTATCAAGAGTCTGACTGACCGTGGAGTTCCAATCGTCACCGCCACCGGCAACGACAAGAGCCGTACTGGGATTCGCTGGCCGGCCTGTGTTCCTCATACTATCAAGGTAAGTTCTGTTGCCAGCGATGCGGATGGTACAGACCTGTCTGAGTTTGCAAATATCGGTAATCCGGCCAGCTTCACTGGGCCAATTCTGCTGGCTCCGGGAGGCGGTTGGAAGACATCGATCAGATCCGCGGACCGTGCCTCGATAACCGCCACTAAGCTGATGGCAGGCACGTCGCAGGCAGCTCCGCATGTGTCGGGTGTGTATGCCGCCATCAAGGCCGCCGTTCCCGGCATCAGCGTTGCTGATGCCACGAACTGGATCGTGAATACGGGCAGCATCCCTGTTACTGTCGACACCAAAACTTATCGGCGGATTCGCATCCCCAATTTTTAATGGTATCCGGAGACTTAAACAATGAAATTCTTTAACCGGCACTGGATGTTGTTCGGCGTGTCAACGACTAGCTTGCTGAGCGCCGCCATTTCACAGGCTGATCCCAAATATACTACGGTGTTCTCAGAACCGGTGGAATATTGCTTCGAGCAAACATCCCTGCGAGGCGGACTCGACAGAGCCATCCTGGAACACCATTTGATCGTACCTCCAGAAGACCATTTCAAACTAGGGGAGGTGTTTGTCGGTTTTCGCCGCAAAAGCGAGCCTGACAAGTTATGGCTATATGGTCTTTTTAGGGATTGGATCGATTCCGATGATAATCAGTACCTATATCCCAAGGCCTTTATACCTGTATCAAAATTGGAACCGGTGATGGAGGTGCCAATTTTCCTGGATCCGATCGATGTTACCGAGTTCGTAGGGGATGTAGAGATATGGGTAGGTTATGGCTTGAGGAAAGACGAGACATCAACCGAAGAGGATGCGTTTCAGGATATGATGAACAATCAGCGCTATTACCGACTTTGGCAGATAGGCGGTTCTATTGAGAAGAATTCAACTGTCTGCCTGACCACCACACAGATGGAGGAGGATACAAGTACTGAAGATATTGTGGTGAATGTCCCAATAACAGCCCAGTAACATCGACAGTCTCGTAAAGCAGTGAGCTGGCATGTTGCAGCATTAAGGCCAACCTTTATGGGTGTCGTCTGCGGGCGCGTACGGTCTAGTCCGTTATGTCAGGCGGTATATCCATCATCGTTTGTGCCCGAATTTATTGGTGGACTCGTATCCCCAATTTTTAAAATTATCTGGAGATTTAAAAAATGAAACTTTCTATCCGACATTGGATGTTGTCCGGCATATCTGTGGCTTGTCTGCTGAATGCCGCCCTATCACAGGCTGAGACAGTCAATACCACGGTATTCTCGGAGCCTGGGCAATTTTGTTTTGGACAAACAAGACTGAGAGGCTTACCCGACAAAACCATTCTGGATCACTATTTGATCATACCGAAGGAAGACCATTTTAAAATCGGGGATGTGTTCATCGGCTTTCGCCGCAAAAGCGAGCCTGATGCATTATGGTTGACCGACGGCTCTGAATGGCGTGCTTATGACGATAATGAGCATCCCTATACGGCTTATAAAAGGCCAGCAAAACTGGAGCCGGTGATAAAGGCGAAAATTTTCATGCAACAGATGGATGTGACCGAGTTTGAAGGGGATGGGGAGATATGGGTAGGTTATGGTTTGAGAAAGGATGAGTCAGCAACGGAAGAAGATTCGTTTCAGGACATGATGGACAACCGGCGTTATTACCGGCTCTGGCAAATAGGCATCGGTCGCGAGGAGAAGTTTTCAACTATCTGTCTGACCGCCACAAAGATGACAGAGCGTAAATTAACGGCTCAGTAAACGCAGCAGGTTGAGAGGGGCTACGCCGACAGCTAAGTAAAAGCGGTTAATCGGCCGGATGGCTGAGCGGAGCCGGATTGAGGATTATGTGGTCGGGAAATCGGACTGGATTATCCGAGCCGGCACCGCAAGGCATATCCCTTCGGGCAGTAGAAAAGCAATATTATTTCTCTTGGCCTGTTATTAACGCTCAATTAGGTGTTTAAGAACAACGGGAAATTTCATTTAAGTTGCGGTACAATCTGTTTTGGGTAAACTCTTACTCTGCCCTTATAGGAGCAAGCCTGTTCTGTATGAGGTATTTGGGTTAGCCCGCTACAATAGTGATAATTTAGCGATAGCCAAAAAAGTGCCTTGTATTTGTGTTGCTTGATATGTCCGGGGGCGTCAAAAGCAGCGGTAAAAGAACTCTTTAAATTTCCCATACCATTGACGAATGAAGCTTGGGCGATTTACATTATAAACGTTGTGGAAATGGCTGATGAAAAGAGCTCGGCTACTGAGCCTGGGGAAAGGTTCAGCGCGCTTCACTTTGCAGGGGCATAACGCGGATTTATAAAGACCCGAAGCTTAATTGATTTTCCGCCATCGTGACGTGAAAAGTCTCAGAACTATGTGACGATTGCGGGATTTCCTGGCGATGCTGAATAGATAACTGCCGATCACGAGGGAGTCTGATTCAGGAAGGCCATACAATACAAAAAATAAAAAACAAAAATTAAAGACAAAATTATATAAATAAGGGACGCAGTGAAAAATATAGGCATTTTAGCCATGCGGGGAAGTATTGTCTGCGCAATGCAGCTCACCATTTCCTCCAACGCCATGGCACAAGGAGAGCAAATTCCAGGCTCCATTCAACCCGGCCAGATCGAGAAACAACTCAAGGTAGCGCCTATTCCAAAGGCCGAGCCGCCTGCCATACAGATTATCCCGGAGCAACCGATTCCAGCACCGGAAGAAGGCGCAGTTTCTTTTGAGCTTAAGGAAATTGTTTTTTCAGGCGCCACGGTCTATCCCGAAGCAGACTTGAGAGCGTTTTTTGCGGATCTGGTGGGCAAAACGGTGACGCTCAAGCAGTTACGAGCTGCTGCCAACAACGCCGCCACTCAATATCGGAATGACGGCTATGTGCTGGCCCAGGTGCTCATTCCCAAGCAAACACTGAAAGACGGGCTGGTGCGCCTGGATGTCGTTGAGGGCAGTATCGGTGAAGTCAGGTTCCAGGGAGATACCTCTGACGATAGAATTGGATTGCTTCAGGATTATGTCGAGAAAATCCGCGCAACAAAGCCGGTCAGGATTGATGTGCTTGAACGCTATCTTCTGCTGATCAACGATCTTCCCGGCATTACCGCGCATGGTTCGCTCTCGCCTTCGGCCCAGCAGCCCGGGGCGGCCGACCTGGTGATCGAAATCGCCCAGCAAAACTTCGGCGGTTCAGTCGGCTTCAACAACCGACTGACCGAATTGTTGGGCACCTATCGGGGCGAGGTGTACGGCGAGGCAAACAATATCTTAGGTCTACAGGAAAAATCCTACGCACGGGTCTTGCAATCGTTCGAAGACAAAATGACCGTGCTGTCGGTAGGTGAAGACTTGCCGTTGTCCAGTGAAGGAACCCGGCTATCTCTGATGTTTAATGAGGTCTGGTCTAACTCCTCCCTGTTCGACATCTCTAATGATTTAAAATCAAATCTGGTTTCCTTCAACCTGGGGGTATCGCATCCGCTGATCCGGAGCCGTAACACGAATTTGAGCGTACGCGGTACTTACTCGATGGTCGATTCACGCTCAAAGAGCGATTTCTTTAACGAAACCATCACCAATGACCGTATCCGCTCCTTCCGGGTGGGCTTAACCTATGACCTGGCCGACAGCTGGCGCGGCATCAACATTGCCGATCTGGAATTGAGCCAAGGGGTAGACGCGCTCGGCGCGCGCAATCCTTCCGACGCGTCCCGGGAAGCCGGCACGTCTCAGCTTTCGGCGGCACAAGGGCAGGTTGACTACACCAAAACCAACCTTTATCTGGCTCGCCTTCAAGCCCTGGCGCCCAACTGGTCTTTTCTGGCCGCGTTTCAGGGTCAATATACGGAAGATGTTCTGCTGGCGCCTGAGCAATTTTCGCTGGGCGGCGAGCAGTTCCTCCGTGCCTATGACCCATCGGAGTTCATCGGCGACAAAGGCTTTGCGACCAAGGCAGAACTGCGTTACACCTTCAACCCCTTCGACGCAGCCAGCGCAACCCTCTATGGCTTCTTCGACTACGGCGAAGTCCATTACAACTACGACAGGCCCGGCGTTTCCGTCGAAGCGGCCGGTGTCGGCATGAGACTGTCGGTGACCCGTTATTTCTCCGGTTATATCGAAGGGGCGAAGCCCATGCATCCCGATCAATCGACTGAGCAAAATAAAGACATGCGTTTGTTCGGCGGCTTTAAATTGACCTTTTGAAACACCAGGACACCAGAATAGCAGGAGCAACTACGATGAAGACCGTAACTGACCAATCACCGAACAATAACAATCTGAAAACACTGCCTGCCGTAATCAAAAGGTTGCTGATGGCCGAGGCTGTCGGGGCGATTGCCCTGAGCTGCGCGCCGATGGCACATGCCAACCCGACCGGCGGCGAAGTGGCCGCGGGCGCCGCCGAGATCGTTCAGCAGGGCGCCCGGATGGATATCAATCAGGCCAGCCAGAGAGCCGTCATCAATTGGCAAGCTTTCAGCATCGATAACGGGGAACACGTCAATTTCAACCAGCCCGGCCGTGACTCCGCGACACTGAACCGCGTGGCGGGCAACGATCCTTCGGCCATTTTAGGGCGGCTGACTGCCAACGGTAGCGTCTATCTTGTCAATCGGAACGGCATCATGGTCGGCCAGGATGCCGAGATCGATGTCGGCTCGCTGACCGCCACCACGGCGAACATCAGCAATAAGGATTTCATGGAAGGCCGCATGAACTTTGCCGAACCCGGCAATCCGGATGCCCGCATAATCAATCACGGCAGCATCACCGTGCAACAGGGCGGTCTGGTTGCCCTGGTTGCGCCGGGGGTGGAGAACCACGGCACGATCAACGCCAGACTCGGCAAGATCGCGCTGGCCGGCGGCGACGCTTTTACCCTGGACCTGTACGGTGACCAGCTCATCAACCTTACCGTCACCAAGGAACAACTGGCGCAAATTTCCAGCGCCGAAGGCAAACCTCTGTCGCACTATGTCAGCAATACGGGCGAGATCATCGCCGACGGCGGCATGGTGACCATTCTGGCCGGCACCGGCAAAGCCATTGTCGACAGTCTGATTAACCTGAAAGGCCATGTGCAGGCACAGACCGTCGAAAACCGTAACGGTGTCATCACCTTGCTCGGCGATGAAAACACTCAAGTCGAAGTAGCCGGAACGCTGGATGCTTCCGGGCAGACTGCCCATGCCCGAGGCGGCCGCGTGGAAGTGCGCGGCGGCGAGGTGCAGCTGGCAGAGGGCAGTCGGATTGACGTCTCCGGCAACGGGCAGGGCGGTACGGTCCTGATCGGGGGCGATTTCCAGGGTTCGGGCGAAGGCATCAGAGCCAGGACTACGACAGTCGAACGCAATGCCGCGATCAATGCCGATAGTCATAGTGCAGGGGATGGCGGCAAGGTGATTGTCTGGGCGGACGATCATACGCACTTTGACGGCGCCATTAGTGCCCGAGGAGGGCAAAGTTCGGGCAATGGCGGTCTGGTGGAAGTCTCCGGCAAGCACACTCTGCACTACGACGGCGATGTCGATGCCAGCGCCAAAAACGGCAAGGCAGGCGAACTGTTGCTCGATCCGGGCAATTTAATCGTTAAGACGATGACTGTCGAAGAGAATAAAACGGCAGCCAAACCCGATGCTAACGGTTCTGTAACAGCCACCTCAACGGATGCGGCGGTCAACGTACAGAAAGTCAATGCTTTGCTCCAGAGCGGCACCAGCATATCCCTGAAAGCCGACAACGACCTGACGGTCGCGGCAAAAATCGACGGCCGCCAGGCCATCGACGGTAAAACCGGCGCCTCGATCTCGCTTGCCGCCGGACATGACGTAAATATAAACGATCATATTTTCACCAATAACGGCGACATCTTAATCAAGGCCAGTACCGGCGATATTACCATGGCGGGCGGCACCATCCTGTCGGCCGGCAACCGCGCTATTACGCTGACCGCCGGCAGCGATGTGGATCTGCAGCATCTCGTGACCACGGGCAAGATTGCTGTGACCTCGGGTGCCAATGCAACATTCAAGCAGGCTTTGACGGGTCTGAACAATCAGGGTATCGGTGAGTTTGTTGTTGATGCCGGCGGCAATGCCGTGCTGAACGGCCTGTTGAGCAACAGTGCCGCCACCGTGTCGGCGGATGGCCTGATCGATGTCGTCAAGCCGGTGTTCACGGCCGGCGACGTCAATCTCGCCGGCAAGACCCTGACCGTTGAATCGGGTGCCGGCATCAGCACCAAGGGGGCGAACGGAAACGTGGCCGGCAAGGCGCTGAATCTGACTTCGACGGGCGGTATGACCGTCAAAGGCAGTCTGCTGACCGGTAATGCCGCGATCAACCTGCAGGCCCAGAACGGCAGCCTGACGACAGCCGGCGATATCGCCATCGACTCCGGCTCGGCAGGGCTGGCCCTGAAGGCGGGCGGCGACATCAGCCTGGGCTCCTTGTGCCTGGTGTCCGGCGGCTGTGACGGCAAGGCTGATGCGCAGACCTCGGCCGCGGCAGTCATTACCTCCGAAAACGGCAATATCACCATGGCCGGCAATTTGCTGGCCGACCGATCATTGTCGCTGACGGCCAACAACGGCGCCCTGACGCTCGGCGGCATCGATCTGAGCACACGCACGGGCGCTAGTGTTCAAGCCCAAGGCAAACAGGGCATCAAGCTCAACAATGACATCCTCACCCACAATGGCGGCATTGCCATCCAATCGACGAATGGCGCCATTACCGCAGCCGATGACATCGCCATCGACTCCGGCTCGGCAGGGTTGGCCCTGAAGGCGAGCGGCAACGTCAACCTGGGTTCCCTATGCCTGATCTCCGGCGAGTGCGGCGGCAAAGCGGCAGCGCAGACCACGGCGGCGGCAGCCATCACCTCTGAAAACGGCAACATTACTTTAGCCGGCGATTTGCTGGCCGACCGGTCGCTGCTGCTGACGGCCAATAACGGCGCCCTGACGCTCGGCGGCATCGATTTGAGCTCACGCCAGGGCGCTACCCTGCAAGCCCAAAGCAAACAGGGCATCAAGCTCAACAATGACATCCTGACCAATAACGGTGAGATTGCCATCAACTCGACAGGCGGCGCCATTACCATGGCGGACAATAAGATCCTGTCCGCCGGCGACCATAACATCACGCTGACCGCCGGCGGCGATGTCGAGGTGCAGCATCTCCTGACTACGGCCAAAATCGCCGTGACTTCGGGCGCCAATGCAACATTCAAGCAGGCTTTGACGGGCCTGAACAATCAGGGTATCGGTGAGTTTGCCGTTGACGCCGGCGGCAATGTCGTGCTGAACGGTCTGAGGAGCAACAGTGTCGCCACCGTGTCGGCGGATGGTTTAATCGATGTCGTCAAGCCGGTGTTCACGGCTGACGATGTCAATCTCGCCGGCAAGACCCTGGCGGTCGAATCAGGCGCCGGCATCAGCACCAAGGGGGCGGACGGAAACGTAGCCGGCAAGGCGCTGAATCTGACTTCGACGGGTGATATGAGCGTCAAAGGCAATCTGCAGACCGGCAATGCCGCGATCAACCTGCAGGCCCAGAACGGCAGCCTGACGACAGTCGGTAATATAGCCATCGATTCCGGCTCGGCAGGGCTGGCCATGAAGGCGGGCGGCGACATCAGCCTGGGCTCCTTGTGCCTGGTTTCCGGCGGCTGTGACGGCAAGGCTGATGCACAGACAGCGGCCGCGGCAGTCGTCACTTCCGAGAACGGCAACATCACCTTGGCCGGCAATTTGCTGGCCGACCGGTCGCTGGTATTGAAAGCAAATAACGGCACCCTGACGCTCGGCGGCATCGATTTGAGTTCACGCCAGGGCGCTACCCTGCAAGCCCAAGGCAAACAGGGCATCAAGATCAACAATGATGTCCTGACCAAGAATGGCGACATTGCCATCAGCTCGACAGACGGCGCCATTACCATGGCGGACAATAAAATCTTGTCCGCCGGCAACCGCAACATTACGCTGGACGCCGGCGGCGGTGCGGACCTGCAGCATCTTATGACCACGGGCAAGATTGCTGTGACCTCGGGCGCCAATGCAACATTCAAGCAGACTCTGACAGGCCTGAATAATCAGGGTATCGGTAAGTTTACCGTCGATGCCGGCGGTAATGTCGTGCTGAACGGTTTGTTGAGCAACAGTGCCCTGACCGTGTCGGCGGATGGCCTGGTCGATGTCGTCAAGCCGGTGTTCACGGCCGGCGACGTCAATCTCGCCGGCAAGACCCTGACGGTTGAATCGAATGCCGATATTAATACCAAGGGATTGAGCGGAAACGTGACCGGCAAGGCGCTGAATCTGACCTCGACGGGTAATATGACCGTCAAGGGCAATCTGCTGACCGGCAATGCCGCGATCAATCTGCAGGTCCAGAACGGCAGCCTGACCACAGTCGGTGATATCGCCATCGATTCCGGCTCGGCAGGGTTGGCCCTGAAGGCGGGCGGCAACGTCAGCCTGGGCTCCTTGTGCCTGAGTTCCGGCGAGTGCGGCAGTAAAGCGGCAGCGCAGACCACGGCGGCGGCAGTCATCACCTCCGAAAACGGCAACATTACCTTAACAGGTGATTTGCTGGCCGACCGGTCGCTGCTGCTGACGGCCAACAACGGCGCCCTGACGCTCGGCGGCATTGATTTGAGCTCACGCCAGGGCGCTACCCTGCAAGCTCAAAGTAAAAATGCCATCAAACTCAACAGTGACATCCTGACCAATAACGGTGAAATTGCCATCAGCTCGACGGACGGCGCCATCACCATGGCTAAGGACAATAACATCGCCATCGACTCTGGATCGGCGGAGCTTGCCCTGAAAGCGGACGGCGACATCAGCCTGGGCTCCTTGTGCCTGATCTCCGGAAAGTGTGGAGGAACAACCCCAGAGAAAACCTCGAAAGTAGCAAACATCACCTCCGAGAACGGCAACATTACTTTAGCCGGCAATTTGCTGGCCGACCGGTCGCTGCTGCTGAAGGCCAATAACGGCGCTTTGACGCTCGGCGGCATCGATTTGCGTTTACGCCAGGGTGCTACCCTGCAAGCGCAGAGCCAGCAGAACATCAATCTCAACAACGACATCCTCACCGGTAATGGCGACATTGTCATCAGTTCGGCGAACGGCGCCATCAAAATGGCGGACAATAAGATCCTGTCGACCGGCGACCATAACATCACGCTGACCGCCGGCAGCGATGTCGAGGTGCAGCATCTCCTGACTACGGCCAAAATCGCCGTGACTTCGGGCGCCAACGCGACATTCAAGCAGGCGCTGGTGGGCCTGAACAATCAGGGTATCGGTGAATTTGCCGTTGACGCCGGCGGTAATGTTGTGCTGAACGGTCTGAGGAGCAACAGTGCCGTCACCGTATCGGCGGATGGTTTGGTCGATGTCGTCAAGCCGGTGTTCACGGCTGGCGACGTCAATCTCGCCGGCAAGACCCTGACCGTTGAATCGGGCGCCGGCATCAGCACCAAGGGGGCGAACGGAAACGTGGCCGGCAAGGCGCTGAATCTGGCTGCGGCGGACAATATGACCGTCAAAGGCAGTCTGCTGACTGGCAATGCCGCGATTAACCTGCAGGCCCAGAACGGCAGCCTGACGACAGCCGGCGACATCGCCATCGACTCCGGCTCGGAGGTGCTGACTCTGAAGGCGGGCGGCGACATCAGCCTGGGCTCCTTGTGCCTGGTTTCCGGCGGCTGTGACGGCAAGGCTGACGCGCAGTCCGCAGCGGCGGCAACCATCACCTCCGAAAACGGCAACATCACCATGGCCGGCAATTTGCTGGCCGACCGGTCGCTGCTGCTGACAGCCAATAACGGCGCTCTGACGCTCGGCGGCATCGATCTGAGCTCGCGTCCGGGCGCTACTTTGCAAGCCCAGAGCAAGCAGGACATTAAATTCAACAATGATATCCTGACCAATAACGGTGAGATTGCCATCCAATCGACGAACGGCGCCATTAAAATGGCGGACAATACAATCCTGTCTGCCGGCAATCAGAACATTTCGCTAGAGGCAAGTGGTGATGTGCATGCGCAGCATCTTATCTCAACCAATAAAATCGATGTCATTTCCGGTGCCGACGTCATTTTCGGGCAGGCATTAACCGGGATACAAAAACAAGGCATAGGCGATCTGATAGTTGATGCTGCCGGCGATGTAACTTTGAACGGTGCCGTATCGAATGGCTCACTGACCGTAGCTCAAGCCGATAATATCAGCATCCTCAAGCCGATCTTTACTGCCGGCGCAGTCGATTTCAACAGTAAATCGCTTGATGTTGCGAGTGGGGCGGATATTAGTACCAAAGGCGCGGATGGCAAACATTCCGGTAGCCAGATCAAGCTGACTACAAACGGCAATATGATGCTTAATGCCAACTTAATGACCGGCGATGCGGCGATTGAGTTGAAAGC
This sequence comes from Methylobacter sp. Wu1, assembly GCF_036553575.1. Lineage (NCBI taxonomy): Bacteria > Pseudomonadati > Pseudomonadota > Gammaproteobacteria > Methylococcales > Methylococcaceae > Methylobacter > Methylobacter sp. Wu1. The sequence goes on from NZ_JAZHOC010000074.1 coordinate 162,281, forward strand.
GACCGGCATGGAGAGCTCGATAACCACGGCTGACAACATCAGCATAAACTCAGGATTGGCCGCCGTGAATATCGATGCCGATGGCGATATCAATATGGGTAACACCTGTCTTGCGCCCGGCGAAGTATGCAGCAAGGATCCAAATGCAGAAATTGGTATCGATAATCCCGCCATGGCGACCATTATTTCTCAAAACGGCGATATCAATATCGACGGCAGTCTCATGGCCGACCGCTCGTTATCCATTACTGCCAGTCAAGGCAAACTCGGCCTGGGCACTATCGATTTGAGTTTACGAGAGTTGGCCGAATTGCAATTATCGGCAAATGGCGCGATTGTCTTGAATGGGGATGTGTTAACTGAAAACGGCATGCTGACTGTCAGCGATGCCGGAAGCATTACGGGCGCATTGGACAAGCGACTGAAAACCGGAACAGCCGATATTTCTCTCAAAAGTGAGGGTGATGTTTCCTTATACGATGTATTTACTACCGGAAAGCTGGATTTGGTCTCTGACGGCTCGATTATTTTCAATGAGGCTTTGGGAGTAGACACTACTTATAACGGATTGGAAGCACTTTCAGTCCAAGGCAAAGGATCGATAACATTTTACGACCAGATCCATCTGACAGGCGTCAACCCGATTACTAAAGATTATGGTAAAAGCGATAACGTACTGAATATTCAGCAAACAGGCACTAGCGGAAAGTTAACCATCAACGGAAAAATCGTGGTGGATAATGGTAGCGTTTATTTAGGCAAGCCTGTTGGAACGGATTCTTTCACTGATGACAACAATATCGAATTAGGAAATTCAATCTATGCTTTAAAGGGAGATGCCATTACTCTGAACAATAATGTTCATGTGAAAACGCCTGAGAAGACAGCATCCGATTCAGGAGAGATAGCTGTGGCAGATGATTTTATTTTTCCCGAGGAACTTAAAGGTTATACCTTGAAAAACGCACAAGATAAGGAAAATCAACCTGTAATCGTGCTGGAAAACAAAAATGGAACAATCGCAGTTAATGGAGATATAACGGGGTTATTCCAACCGGATTCGCCGCTTAATATAGCGTTTTCTTACAAATCATCTGAATCATCTGTTTCTCTACCGAAATGGAAAGTAATCGAAAAGACCAAGTATTCATCTGGACAAGAAGAAGACTCAAATAAATACTGGATCATCGATGGCGAAGTCGTGAATAAATACCTTGATACTGAGATTAAGGCGTATGAATACGTGCATTTGATAGGAAGCGCGGCATTTTACTTTGAATTCATCCCTGAGCCTGATGCCGTTACGGCGCAAAGCATAGCAAGTACTGCTACAACAAACACTTACTCGAGATATGGGGTGGTCTCTTTTACTACATTTAATGGCTTGAATGATAATGTCATTTCTGTACCTAAAGCGGATTCTCAAAGCCTCTCCAGCCTTGCTTCCGTTAATGGACACTCAATCGACGTTAAGCCATTGGAAATTAATACAACAGATATCAGTCTGTCGGGAAATTCAGCAATTCCTTCCGCCCCCGGTCAAATTTCCATTTCACCAGCTATCAAACAGGCCTCGGACTACACAAAAACACTGGAAACGGTTCAGGTTGATGGCCATTCAATTACTGTCAAGCCAACGGAAGAAAGTACGACCAAAATCAAACTACCTGAAAATTCAGCCTCAACCCCTGAGCAATTTGAAATTTCCCTCACGGAGTCAACGCTGGATGGCTTAAAGACATTGGATGTGCCAAAAACAAACGCTCTGGACCCTGACCAGACCGACACATCATCCAGTACCAAACAGACGTTGAATTACGCCAATTCGTTGGAAGAAGGGTCGGGCTCTGCGGATCATCCTGAGAATGAAGAGTCGGTTATCCTGGGCGGCGGCAGTGAGGCCGATAATACCGATCTGGGCTTGAACTCTCCGGAAACCGGTGCAGTACAGGATACTTATTCGACCAAGCATTCTCCCGTTTGCAGCGTCAATAAAACAAATGGCAAATCCAAAGCCGGTCTTCCGCATTGCGGGAACTCTTCGGTATCAAAAAGCTGAGGAATAATTGTCCCATGATCATAAAAAAAACGCTTTTCGGAATGGCCGCTGGATTTCTCTTGATCCATAAGGTTTATGCCGCAATGCCTTCCAGCGATCCGGTTATCCGGGTCGATACCGCCTACCATAGCGGGCCGATTTATGGCGTAGAGCCATTGCCGGATAATGAAAGGCTGGTAACGATATCACATGACAAAACCGTCAAAATCTGGCGTAGCCGGGATTTCAAGCTGTTAAAGACGCTTCGTATCCCGATAGGCGATGCTTACGAAGGCAACCTCGACAGTATTGCCGTTTCGCCTGATGGCAAGTTTATTGCGGTAGGAGGCTGGACCTGCTGGCAATGGGATCAGCAGGGGTGCGTTTATCTTTTTGACGCAGCGACCGGAAAATTGCAGCATTGCATCGAGCGGTTAAAAAACATTATCGGTGCGTTGCAGTTTTCCCCTGATGGCAAAGTCCTGGCGATCGGCCTGCACGGCAATGGCGGCGTTGCTTTTGTCGATGCTCAATCTTTTCAGGTTCTGGCGCAGGATCAGGAATATGGCGAGCGGGTCACTGGGCTGTCGTTTTCCAGTAATGGTTATGCCGTCAGCGCTTCCAATGATGGCTATCTTCGCGTTTATGATCCGCAATTCAAACTGGCCGCGCGCGTCAAGGTGCCCGAAATCAACCGCATTGCCGACAGCTATTTTTCTCCGGACGGCAAGAGACTCCTGGTCGGTTCATACGATAGCCCGCTGATCCAGATCTTATCCTTGCCGCAGCTGCAGGTTGAACACAGCTTGCGTACCGCTCCCGGGCAGTCATCCTTGAAAACGCTCAGAGGCGCTGTCTGGAGCCAATCCGGCGAATTCATTTACGGCGTCGGAGATTCCGATAGTGTTCATGAGACGGAAATCCTGCGCTGGCGCATAACGGATTTGAGTCGGTATGAGACGATCAAAGTCGCTCATCGGATTCAATCCATCCGGCCCCATGGCCAAAATGGCGTGATTTTTTCCACTGAAGACGCTTCGATTGGCGTTATTAACGATCAGGACAGTGTGGCGCATATTTCCGATACGCATCTGGTTCAATCGCCGATCATGAGTGGCGAATTCCGGGTGTCGGCCGACGGCAAGCAAGTCACCTTTCCGGTGAGCATAACCGATAGCCGAAATTTTACGTTCGATATCGAGCGCTTATCTTTGAGCGAATCCGGTTCCGTGCCGGGACTTAAGCCCAAGAACAGGACTCAAAAGCGTATTCAATTAACGCATTGGCAAGACAACACAACGCCGGTGTTAAACGGGCAGCCGCTGAGGCTGGAACCGTTTGAAGAGATTCGATCCTTTTCCGGAACTGGCAAGCAGACATTTCTGGGAACCGATTGGCTGTTGCGGGCATATGATAAAAACAGCCAGCTGAGCTGGAAAACACCGACGCCTGGCGCAGTATGGAATGTTACAGTCAGCAAGGATGATAAATGGCTTGTCGCCGTTCTGTCGGACGGTTCCGTGCGCTGGTACCGTGCTGAGGACGGAAGGGAGTCTTTGGCATTGTTCGTTGACCGGCTTTCCCGGGAATGGGTGCTTTGGCGGCCGGACGGTTATTATGCTTCATCGGAGAACGGCGACAGCCTGATCGGCTGGCACATCAATCGAGGCAAAGGCAATGAGCCTGATTTTTATCGCGCGGTGCAGTTTGAAAAGCAGTTTTATCGCCCTGATCTGCTGCGCGCACAGATAGGGGCCATGCAAATGGCTGCAAACAGCAGCGCGGATTCCAGTCCTCAGCCTGGCCAGGCCAGCGCGGGTACACGCCAGGCCGTCACCTTATCCGGAATCATGACGCCGAACTTCGCGGAACCGGCTCAGGGTACGTTTACGCTAAATCAACTGAATGAAATTGCCCCGCCTCGCATCCAGATTGCATCGGCCCGGGCAGTACAGACTCCCGAGGGCGCGACCGAACTGGAGTTGACGGTAGAGGCGGAAAAAAACAGCCGTCCCATGCAGGATGTCACCGTTTATGCCAACCTGCTGCCGGTTGCGGCGAACGAGGAACGCCGCCTTGACGTTAACGAGACGGATACGTTTCGCAGGACTTTCAGATTTCCTGTCAGCGGCGGAGATAATCTGATCCGCGTGGAAGTCAATAACGGCGTTTCCTTAGGGCTGGCGGAACAGTGGGTGGAAGTGCCTGCCATGAGTCAGGCAGCGCCTCCCAAAGGCGATCTCTATGTGCTGGCTGTCGGCGTCAATCGCTTCGACCGTATCTCGGCGGCCGATAAGAACAAAGTGCCGAATCTGAAATACGCAGTCAACGATGCCGAAAAGCTGGCTGGCTTGCTGGGAAATTCCGCGAGCAATGACGGCTTCAACCAGGTCCACGTCCAGTTGTTGACCGATTCCGCCCAGCTGCCGCCTACCCGGGAAAATGTTCTGTCAGCACTGAAAGTATTTGAGCAGGCGGGCCCGAATGATACGGTGCTTTTATTCCTCGCCTCCCATGGTTTCAGTGACCAGACCGGCAATTACTATTTTCTGCCGCAGGATGGCGAATATAACGATGTGGAGTCGGTATTGTCCGGCAGGAATTTGAGCGGCAAAGCCTCTACATTGCTCAGCTGGACCGACTTTTTCGATAACATGCGCAAGGCGGCGGGACGGCGCATACTCATCGTGGATACTTGTCAGGCGAAAAGTATTTTCGGCGAGTTTGATGCCAGATCCCTGCGCAAACGATCAGCCGCCTCACTCTTTCCGCTGTTGCTGGCTTCCAAGGGGGATGAACTTTCGCAGGAATATGAGCCGGCGCAACATGGCTTATTTACTCACACGCTATTGGAGGGTTTACAAGGACTTGCAGATTACAACCACGACCGCAGAATTACGCTGGCCGAACTTCACGATTTTTCAGTGCCGCTGGTGAAAAAACTGCACAATCCGTCTGCCGGCGCGCAGACGCCGCAGTTGATCGCACCAGGCTCGCTGGCGAATATTGAACTGCCTTTAGCACAATCAAATTAAAGGTTTTACAAAAAGACGGTTACCGACTGGTAAGGTCGGACGAATATTTATCATAATTTTAAGAGACGAGAGCATAGGATATGAGTATTTTAAATAAATCAAACGGCATCGCTTTGGCCATAGTATGTTGCCTGACCTCAGTTAAAGCCGGGTGGGCCGAAGATTTAAACGTCGGAGCAAGGGCGCCTACAAAAGAGGAAGTTATTCAAGCGTTTAAAACAAATTCTGAAGGTGGTGAGAAAGTGCTTACACGGGGCATCCATATTCGTCCAACGAATTCCTCACTGGCCTCAACGCCTAAAGCTATCTCCCTGGAAGTCCGTTTTGGATATAACTCCGCTCAATTGACGGATGATGCCGTCAGGCAGTTGACTCCGGTGGCGGAGGCTCTGGTATCCGGCGAGCTGAAAAATTTGAACTTCCATGTGGAAGGCTATACGGATGCCAAGGGCAGTGATGGATACAACAAGGATTTATCGCTGAAGCGAGCCGCCACTGTACGTGATTTCTTTGTCAAGAGACATGGGCTGAATGCCTCAAGAGTACAATTTTCAGGATTGGGAAAGAGCAACTTGCTGGATCCCAACAACCCGTTCAGCGAGGTAAACAGACGCGTACGCATTGTAGCGACTCAATAGCTGAAAATTTATAGAACCGGTACGGTCAAACTGACCCTTGACGAGATATAGGATTGCAGTTGAGGGTTTAGTTTACCGTCCGGATTAATAATATTCTCCGTGACAGGCAGCGGTTCAGCGCTGCCGAAAGCTTCTATGCGATCTGTTCCCGACGGGCCCGAAACAGTGAGTTCATAGCCCGCATTTTTCTTCGGCAGGCGAATCGTCTTACCGGCCGCTATCCAATTATTCGGCTCATAGGCGTTAGGAAAAATCGTAGAAATTTCTCCATCCGTGCTTATGTGAACGATGGTCACATACATCGGTTTTTCCGTTTCCAGCAATAGCGTCATGGATTCCCCGATACGATAATTCGGTGCGGAAGACCGCAGTTTCAATGGTTCATGCTGCACGGTTGCAACCGTATTTTCCTGATGTTGCCGATCAGCTGGCGTATTGGCCTGAACGGCATTGGCCTCAACCTTATCTGAAGGCGCCTGTTTTTGTGTCTCTGATTTGGCAACATCGTAGCCCGGCTCGTTTTTACCATAAAACAGCCATAAAAGGACCGCAAACAGGCCTAGAGAGAACAGGCTGGCCGCGGCAATTGCTCCTGATTTATAACGCTTTTCCGGAGAAATTTCCTTTATAAACTGGCTGATTGTTCTGCAACGGTTTTCCTGCTTTAGTGCAAGGCCGTGCTGCAACCCTTTCCATTGTGATTTTGTTATCGAAGTTATAGGCGCAGGCTGCACTTTTAAATCGAAGGCCTGCTGGGCAGTCGACCGCGAAAAGGGATGTTTTCCGGACAGAAGTTCATAAACAATACAGGCGAGGGCATAAATATCATCTCTTGGGTCAGGCTCAAGGTTATTGAGCATTTCCAGGCTGGCATAGGCGGGCGATAGCGCATTTAACGAACGGGAATGGAAAACGGTGGCATCGTCATCGCTTTGTCCTGTTCTCTTGAATGGACAAGCTATGCCGAAGTCCAGGACTTTGACATGGCTCTTGTCGTCGACAAAAACGTTACCCGGTTTGAAATCGGAGTGGACTATGCCGTTTTTATGCGCATGGGAAAGTGCTGCCGCCATGTCCTGTATGATGGGCCAGGCTTTTTCAAACGGCATGCCTGACGGGTATTCTTTAATCAAGGAACTGAGCGGGCGGCCTTTGAGAAGCTGCATGCTCAGATAAACGTTATCCGCATCGCGATCAAAATCGTATACTGTAACAATGTTCGGATGAGCAAGAGATTTGGCTTTTTTGGCCTCCCGTTGCATCGCCACGAAGAAAATAGGGTCATCAAGAAATTCAGGATTAAGAAGTTTTATCGCGAGGTAGGGGTCCTTGTCATGCGCTTCCTGGGCTACTAAATCCAGTGCTTTATATACGGTTCCCATTCCTCCCTGACCGAGCACTTCCTGCAGTACGAATCGTCCTTTTAAAACTGTTTTACCCTCAATACATAATTTTTCCATTATTTCTACCTAAACTAAATAAGATCCTGCTTATACCAATAAGTAATTTGGTTTTTTCTAATCAAGTACTTTTTTACGATCAGAACATTGTCGTTAGTAAAATTGAGTCCTTGCTGCCTATAAAAACTATTGGATTATTTGAGCACATATATGCACTCCTTCCTAAATCTGGCTTTGACCGAATCGATAGCGCTAATGATGACTCCGTTCAGATTCCCAAGACATGAAAGATATTCACTGAAATAACATTATATTCAATGGGCAACTTTCCAGGGAGCGTTGATTGATACGCTTTTTAATCTGCAAATGGGTCATGTGAATTTATCAAGAATTCGCCGTCCAGCAATATCCATTAAACAATATTTTTCAATTATTTTTCATGATTTTCTTCTTAACTGATGTTGCGCGCGATCGATCTCTGTTCTGTTTTAGTTTTACTGCGGACATTCCGGTACAGATGAAGCCCGTGAGGGTATGGGTTAAGGCTGTCAAGTTATAGGGATAGAGTTCAGGCGTCTCGGGCGAATCCAACGGCAGGCAAAAGCGGAGAATAAGGCTGATCAAAAAGGTACGCCGCGTACACTACGCAAGGCAAATTTAAAAATGCCGCGCTATAATTTCAGATTTGATCAGTCAGAGGTAAGGGTGTGTTCAGAAGTCGGTTTTCGGTGAAGCAATATGGGATGTTTTTTCTGGCGCTGAGTGCCTTTTCCGGCAGCGCCGTCGCGCAGCCTGCCGCCCATGTCTGGGCGCGGGTCACCACGCCCGCTATAATGAGCGGCGCGGCGCAGAGCATCGGCACTTATACCGCTGGCTGCCTGAGAGGCGCCGTGGCGCTGCCACAGGATGGAGCCGGCTACCAAACCATGCGCTTGTCGCGCAAACGTGTCTATGGCCATCCCGACCTGATTCATTTCATTGAAAAACTCGGGCAGACGACTGCCGATAAAGGTTGGGGCACCCTGTTAATCGGCGATCTGGGCCAACCGCGAGGCGGACCGACGTTGACCGGACATCGCAGCCATCAGACCGGGCTCGATGTCGATATCTGGTATTTGCTGTCCCGGGAAGCGGCGGCCAGAAGCCTGAGTCTCGATGAGCGCGAAACCTGGGGTGCGCCTTCCGTGCTGGCCGTCAGGTCGGATGCGGTGGATGCCAGCCGCTGGTCGCCGTCTAACGAAAAAATTCTCGAAGCCGCCGCGCGCATGCCCGAGGTCGAGCGCATCTTCGTCAATCCCGGCGTCAAACGCCAACTGTGCACCAGCAGGACGCCGCATGACTGGCTCCGGAAAATCCGGCCGTGGTGGGGGCATGATGACCATTTCCATGTGCGCCTGAAATGTCCGGCCGGCAACAGCCAATGCCAGGGCCAGGAACTGATTCCCGAAGGCGACGGCTGCGACGCCTCGCTGGACTGGTGGTTCTCGGCCGAGGCGCGCGAGCAGCTTCGCTCCGGCAAGGCCCGCAAGCCTGCTGCAGCGCTTGTGCTTCCCGAACAGTGCCAGGCTGTGTTGAAGGAATAAAAAATAGCGGATGTCTGCATTCACTACAGTCATGCCGTGAATGCAGACATTGCCTTCCTTAGTCTTTCAGCAGCGGTGCGCTTCGGGCTTGCTTATGGGTAATGTATCTGAAGACGCTGATCACGGCTTTTTCAAACTCCGCGACGGAAAAGACGAACGCCCCGGAAAGGACCACTTTCAGCCATTCTTCCCGACTCAGATCGGTCGAGCCGAACAGTTCCTGCATGGGGTCGGCATGGGTGTAGAGCACCTGCAGCCCCGCGCAGGCCGCGATGGCGAGCAGCACGTAACGATTGCCGAACAGCCCTTCGAGAGATAAAACGGACTTGAAGATGTATCGGCTGTTGATCAGGTAGAACATCTCGGACAGCACGACCGAGCTGACGGCCATGGTGCGCGCGGTCTCCAGGCTGGAACCCCGCTGCATTTCCCAGAGAAACAGGCCCAGCGATCCGACCATGAAGAGCACGGAAACCATTAGGACCCGCCAGGCGAAAAACCAGGATAGCAGCGATTCACGAGGATCGCGGGGAGGGCGGTGCATGATGTCGCGCTCCGGGCGCTCGAAGGCGAGGGCGAGCCCCAGGGTGCTGGACGTGACCATGTTGATCCACAGCACCTGGGCCGGCGTCAACGGCAGCGTCAGTTCGAACAGGATGGCGGCGACCACCACCAGGGCTTCGCCGCCGTTGGTCGGCAGCATGAACAGGATGAATTTCCTGATGTTGTCGTAGATGCCCCGGCCCGCGCGCACCGCGTTGCCGATGGTGGCGAAATTGTCATCGGCCAGCACCATGTCCGCCGCTTCCTTGGCCGCCTCGGTGCCCTTCAGGCCCATGGCCACGCCGACATCCGCGCGCTTCAGTGCCGGCGCGTCGTTGACGCCGTCGCCGGTCATGGCGACCACCTGTCCCGCCGCCTGCAACGCTTGCACCAGGCGCAGCTTGTGCTCCGGGCTCGCCCGCGCGAACACGTCGACATCCAAGGCCACGCCGCGCAGTTCCTCGTCATCGAGGGTTTCGATCTCGGCTCCGGTCAGCGCCGGCCTGTCCCGGCCGATCCCCAACCGGGCACCGATGGCGCGGGCCGTCTCGACGTGGTCGCCGGTGATCATCTTGACCCGGATGCCGGCGTTGTGGCATGTCGCCACGGCGGCCACTGCCTCTTCCCGCGGCGGATCGATGATGCCGATCAGCGCCAGCAGGGTGAAACCGTCTTCCAGATCCGAAAAGCGCACCTCGCGCTGTGATTCATCGACAGGCTTCGCGGCGATTGCCAGGAGGCGCAGCCCGTCGGATGCAGCCTCCCTGCCGCGGCGGTGCCAGTAGTCGGTGTTCAGCGTTGTCCCCAGGGCGCCGGCCTGGCGATCGCACATCTCCATGATGCGTTCGGGCGCGCCTTTGACATAAATGCAGCCCCGGCCTTCATGGTCGTGGTGGAGCGTGGCCATGAGCCGATGTTCGGATTCGAAGGGAATGGCGTCGATGCGCGGCAGGGCTTCGCGCTCCGACGCGGGATCGGCGCCGGCCTTGGTCGCGAATGCGAGCAGGGCGCCCTCGGTCGGATCGCCTTCCACCTGCCAGACATCGTCGTCATGTCTGCGCAGCAGCGCATCGTTGCAGAGCACGGCGGCACGGGCGATTTCGGCCAGTTCGGGATACTGGTCGGGCGGTACCGCCGCTTCGCCCAGAAGGATGGCGCCCTCGGGCGCGTAGCCCGTACCGCTGATTTCAAACACATGATCGCTGGTGATCACCTGCTGTACCGTCATCTCGTTCCGGGTCAACGTGCCGGTCTTGTCGGAGCAAATGACCGTGACCGAGCCCAGCGACTCCACCGCCGGCAGATGCCGGATGATGGCCTTGCGTTTGGCCATGCGCCGCACGCCGAGGGCCAGCGTGATGGTCATGATGGCCGGCAACCCTTCCGGTATGGCCGATGCCGCCAGCGCCACGGTCATCATGAACATTTCCTTGGGAGGATGACCGTGCCACAGCACCCCGATGACGAACGTGGCCGCGGACATCAGCACGATGGCCAGCGCCAGCCAGTGGCCGAATCCGGCTATCTGGCGCAGCAGAGGGGTCGTGACCGCCTGCACGCGATCCAGCATCGCGCTGATGCGCCCCAGTTCGGTACGGATGCCGGTTTCGACCACCAGCCCCGTTGCCTGTCCGGAGGCCACCAGCGTGCCCGAATAGAGCATGCAGGTGCGGTCGCCCAGAAGCGCATCGGCCGGTACGGAATCGACTGTCTTTTCCACCGCTTCGGATTCGCCGGTCAGGATGGCCTCGTTCACGCGCAGGCCCTTGCCCGCGACGAGCCGCAGGTCGGCAGGCACCTTGTCGCCCGAGGCGAGCGCCACGATATCGCCGGGCACCAGGTTCTGGGCTTCGATTTCGATGCGCCCGCCGTCGCGGATGACTATCGTGTGCAGCGAGAGCATGCCGCGTATCGCGTCCATGGCCTGTTCCGCCTTGCCCTCCTGGATAAAGCCGATGATGGCGTTGATGAAGACGGCGCCCAGAAGCACGCTCGTGTCGACCCAATCGCCCAATAGCGCCGTGACGCCGGCCGCGGCCAGCATCACATAGATCAGGACGTTGTGGAACTGGAGGAGAAATCGCAGCCAGGCGGGGCGCCTGCGGGGCGGCGGCAGCCGGTTGCGGCCGAAACGCTTCAGCCGTTGATGGGCTTCCTGGGAGGTCAGTCCGCGATGGCGATCCGAATCGAGGCGCTCAATGGCTTTGTCGGCGTCGAGGCCGTGCCAGTCGGCCGTTTGTCTGTCATGGACGTTGTCTTTACGCATTGATTCTCCTGATGATGGCCAAACCGTCCTGAAACGATCGGGCATGGCGTGAAACTGGTCATGCAGGCTTAAGACCCTCAGTTGCGGGGGCGAATTCACTCGGTCCGAACGCGGCGATCGGTACATTGGGCTTTGATCCGATGCGCCACTGAACCTGGATACCGTGGAAACGCCAGGACCGGGGCTGCAACTCCGGCTTGCTGGAAAACTTAAGCATAACCGGCAAACCTTTCATGAGTCTTTCGCGGACTCAGACTGATGCACGGGCGGATGTTGACCGGCAGCGGCGACAGGCCGACGAAACCGGTTTCCGGGACGATCAGGCCATTGAGCCGATGGTCTTGCGGAAGCGCCCCAGCGCCAGCACGAAGAAGACGCCGCCGATCGCGAGCAGGGCGAGGAACTCCGGCCAGACGATGCCGAAGCCGGCGCCACGGTAGAGAATGGCTTGGGCGAGCGCGACGAAATGCGTAGTCGGCGCCGCCAGCATCAGGTTTTGCACCAGTTCCGGCATGCTCTCGCGCGGGGTCGTGCCGCCGGACAGCATCTGCAGCGGCAGCAGCACAATGATCATCAGCAAGCCCATCTGCGGCATCGAGCGCGCCACCGTGCCCATGAAAATGCCCATCGAGGTGGTGGCGAACAGGTGCAGCGTCATGCCGGCGACAAACAGCCCGATCGAGCCTTCGATCGGCACCTCGAGCACGCCCTGCACGACGAAGACGAGCGAGGCCGTCGCCACGACCACCACGACCAGGCCCATGGCCCACACCTTGGCCATCATGATCTCGAACGGCGTCAGCGGCATCGCCAGCAAATGCTCGATGGTGCCGTGCTCGCGCTCCCGGATCAGCGCCGCGCCGGTCAGGATGATGGACAGCATGGTGATGCTGTTGATGACTTCCATGACCGAGCCGAACCATACCGAGCTCAGGTTGGGATTGAAGCGCGCGCGCACTTCGAGCTCGACGGGCAGCGCGGCGACCGCGCGATGCCCCTCGACGAAGGCCGTCACTTCGCCGTTGACGATGTTCTGGATGTAGCTGTTGCCGATGAAGGCCTGCGACATGCGCGTGGCATCGACATTGAGCTGGATCGTAGGCTGGCGCCCGGCCAGCACGTCGCTCTGGAAATCGGGCGGGATGTCGAGGACGAAAGTGTATAGCCCCGTGTCCATGCCGGGATCGGTGGCGTATTGGTCGATCATCGCGGGCGTCAGGAAGTGAGGCGGATAGAAGGCATTGGCAATGCGCGACGACAAGGGCGAACGGTCTTCATCGACAATCGCGATCGGCGCCTTGTGCAGCGATTCGGGCACACCGGTCGCGGTCATGTACACCTGTCCGGTGAACGAGAACAGGATCAGCGCCAGCATCAGCCTGTCGCGCCCGAGACTGCGCAGCTCCTTGACCCCGAGATGGAAGATGTTGAGCAGGGCGCGCATGGCTAGCGCTCCTGCTTCTTCAGCAGCGCGACGCTCAGGGCCAGAATCACCGGAATGGCGATGGCGAGCGGCAGCAGCGAGAAGCCGAGGTCGGCGAAGCCCAGCGCCTTGGAGAAGGTGCCGCGGCTGATGTTTAAAAAATACGTGGTCGGGTAGATTTCGCCGATCAGGCGCGCCCCGCCTTCCAGCGTCGACACGGGGTCGATCATGCCGGAAAAGCGCGTAGCCGGGACGGTGGTGGCGATCGTCGTGCCGAAGATGGCGGCGATCTGGCTGCGGGTGAAGGCCGAAACCAACAGGCCGAGGCCGGTCGCGGACGTGACGTAAAGCAGCGCGGCCACGGTCAAGAGCAGGAAGTCGCCCTTGTGCGGCACGCCGAAAGCGAACACAGCCAGCGCGCACAGCAGGAAGAAGTTGACCATCGCCAGCCCGATGTAGGGCAGTTGCTTGCCTAGCAGAAACTCCGGTTTGGTCACCGGCGTGACGTACAGGTTGAGGATGGAGCCCAGTTCCTTCTCGCGCACCACGCTGAGCGCGCTGAGCATGGCCGGGATCAGCATCAGCAGCATCGGGATCACGGCCGGCACGATGGCCGGCAAACTCTTGACGTCGGGGTTGTAGCGAAAGCGCGTCTCGATGGTCATCAGGCCGACCGGCAGGCTGCCCGTGTAATGGCGGCGCGCCTGCTCCATCAGCCAGCCCTGGTGCATGGCCTGCACGTAACCGAGCACGTTCTCGGCGCGGGTGGGCATCGCGCCGTCGATCCAGGCGCCGATCCTGACCCTGTCGCCGCGTTCCAGATCGCGGGCGAAATTGGGCGGAATCTCCAGCGCCAGGCTCAGCTCGCCGCTGCGCATGCGCCGGTCGAGTTCGTCGTAGTCGGCGATCGGCGGCTGGGCGATGAAGTAGCGCGAGCCGCCGAGGTCGAGCGCATAGTTCTGGCTGAGCGTGGTCTGGTCGCGGTCGAGCACGGCGAAGCGCAGGTTCTCGACGTCCATGCTGATGCCGTAGCCCATGATGAACAACAGCAGCACTGTGCCGAACAGCGCGATCGAACCGCGCAGGGGATCGCGGCGCAGTTCCAGCGCTTCGCGCCGGGTATAGCTGAACAGCCGCTGCAGGCTGAAGCGGTCGATGCGGCCGTGCGCCGGGCCCTGGGGGCGGGCGAGCGTTTCCGCGGCCTGCGCCTGGGGTTCGGCCGCCGGCTCGGCGTCGAGGCCGCTCGCTTCCTTCAGGTAGTCGATGAAGGCGGCTTCCAGCGAGGCGTGGCCGCCGCGTTCGACCAGCGCGGCGGGGCTGTCGCTGGCCAGCACCTTGCCGGCGTGCATTAGCGAGATGCGGTCGCAGCGCTCGGCCTCGTTCATGAAGTGGGTAGAAATGAAGATCGTGACCTTATCGCGGCGGGCCAGGTCGATCATCAGCTCCCAGAAGCCGTCGCGCGCCACCGGATCGACGCCCGAGGTCGGCTCGTCGAGGATCAGCAGGTCAGGCTGGTGGATCACCGCCACGGCCAGCGACAGGCGCTGGCGGATGCCCAAAGGCAGGCCATCGGGCAGGGCGTCCATGACCGGACCGAGCAGGAAGCGCTCGGCCACCTCGCCGACGCGGCCCGGAATTTCGGCCTCGGGCAGGTGGAACAGCCGCGCATGCAGTTCCAGGTTCTGCCGCACGGTCAGCTCGGTGTACAGCGAGAACGCCTGCGACATGTAGCCGACGCGCTTGCGCGTGTCCAGATTGCCGGCGTCGACGACCCGGCCGAACAGCCGCGCCTCACCCTCGCTCGGCGGCAACAGGCCGGTGAGCATTTTCATGGTCGTTGTCTTGCCGCAGCCGTTGGAGCCGAGAAAGCCGAAGATCTCGCCGCGCTCTATCTTTAAGTCGACATGGTCGACGGCGACGAAATCGCCGAAGCGCATGGTCAGGTCGTGCGCCTCGATGGCGATTTCCCGCGCGCCGCCGGTGTCGCGCGGAGGAATAACAATGGCCTTGTGGTCCTGGCGCTTTGCCTCCGGCAGCAGCCGGATGAAGGCCGCTTCGAGCGTCCCGGCGCCGGTATGCGCACGCAGATCGGCGGCGGTGCCGGTGGCGAGAATCCGGCCCGCCTCCATCGCCACCAACCAGTCGAAGCGCTCGGCCTCGTCCATGTAGGCGGTGGAGACCAGTACGCTCATGCCGGCATGGCGCGCGCGCAGGTGATCGATCAGTTCCCAGAACTGGACGCGCGACAAGGGATCGACGCCCGTGGTCGGCTCGTCCAGCACCAACAGGTCGGGATCGTGGATCAGTGCGCAGCAAAGCCCCAGTTTCTGCTTCATGCCGCCCGACAGCTTGCCGGCGGGGCGGTTGCGGAACGGCGCCAGGCCTGTGCTGTCGAGCAGTTCGGCGATGCGTGCATGGCGTTCGGCCCGCTCGTGGCCGAACAGGCGGCCGAAGAAATCGACGTTCTCGAACACCGACAGCGTGTGGTAGAGATTCTTGCCCAGGCCCTGCGGCATGTAGGCGATGCGCGGACACACGGCGCGGCGGTGCGCGGCGTCGGCGATGTCGCCGCCCAGCACGTCGATGCGGCCTGCCTGCATGGCGCGCGCCCCGGTCAGCAGCGACATCAGGCTGGATTTGCCCACGCCGTCGGGGCCGATCAGACCCACCATGCGGCCGGCGGGAATGTCCAGACTGAGATCGTCGAGGGCGAGCGTGCCGCCGTAGCGCAGGCTGACGCCCTGCACGCGGACGACGGGCGCGGCGACGCTCATCGCGGCAGCTTGACCTGAAGCTCGGGAGGCCATTCGGTGTCCGGATCGATCTTGACGTAGGCCATGCCGGGCAGGCCGGTCTTGACCTGTTTGAGATGGCGCTTCAGCAATTCGGGGTCGATCGCCGCGCGCACTCTGAACATCAGCTTCAGGCGCTCGCTCTCGGTCTCCACCGTTTTCGGCGTGAACTGCGCGACGCTGGAGACGAAGCTGGCCTTGGCCGGGATCACGTAGTCCGGCGCGGCATCAAGCACGAGGCGGATGTCGCTGCCGAGCGCGACCCGACCGGCGGCTTCGGTGGGCAGGAAGAAGGTCATGTAGACGTCGGACAGGTCCACTATGTTCAGCACGCGGCCGCCGGCGCTCAGCACCTCGCCTAGTTCGGCGACGCGGTACTGCACGCGGCCGTCGACCGGCGCCTTCAGTTCGCTGTCGTTGATGTCGGCCTGCAGGCGTGCGACCGTGGCCTTGGCTGCCTCGATCACCGATTGCGATTCCACCACCTGCGATTTCGCCGCCTCGATGCCCGCCCGCGCCGCCGCGACCTGGGCCTGCGCCGCGCTGACGGCCGCCTCCGCGCCGAGCACCCGTGCGCGGTCGTCATCGAGCTGCTGCAGCGGCGCGGCGCCCTCGACGGCGAGATTCTGCGAGCGCTTCAGGCGTTTGCGGGCGGAATCGAGTTCGGCGCGGCGCTGGGCGACGACTGCCTGGGCGGCGTAATGTTCGTTTTCGCGCTGTATGACGACGGCTTGCGCCGTCCGGTAGGCGTTTTCGGCCTGCCTGACCTGGGCCTGCGCTTCGGCCTTCTGGGCGCGCAGCACTTCAATGTCCATGCGCGCGAGCACCGCGCCGGCCTTGACGAAATCGCCCTCGCGCGCCAGGATTTCGACGATGCGCCCCGGCGTTTTGGTGGCGATGTTGATCTCGGTGGCTTCGATGCGGCCATTGCTGGAGACGATGCCTTCGGGCTGGCCGGTCGGGCGCAGGGCCCACCACGCCGCGGCCGCCGCGGCGATGGCGATGCCGACGAGGATAAGGATCAGCGTTGATTTTTTCGGTTTGTTCATTAATTCCTCGAGGACATGGGCGGCAAGGCATCCGCGCCGCCGCCCAGCGCCTTGTACACGGCAATCAGGTTGGTGGACGCCGAGGCCTCGGAGCGGGCCAGTTCGATTTCGGCGATGAAAAGGGCGCGCTGGGATTCCAGCACGTCCAGAAACGAGATGACGCCTTCCTGATAGCGCAGCTGGGACAGCCGGACGGATTCGCGCTGGTCCGCCACGGAACGGGCCAGCGTCTGCCGCCGGATTTCCTCGTTGAGATAGCGGGTCAGGGCGGTTTCGGTCTCGCGCAGGGCTTCGAGCACCGTCTTTTCGAAGGCCAGATAGGCTTCCTGTTGCTGCGCCTTGGCCAGATCGATGCCGGCCTGGATGCGGCCGAAGTTGAGCACTGGCTGCAACAGGTTGGCGGCGGTGCTGTAGGAAAAGGCCGCCGACTTGAACAGGCCTTCGATGTCGGTGTTGCGCAGGCCCAGAAACGCCGACAACGATATATTGGGGAACAGTTCCGCGATCGTGGCGCCTTGCAGGGCGGTCGCGGCCGCGAGCTGGCGCTCGGCGATGCGCAGGTCGGGGCGATGGCGGAGCGTATCCGCCGGCGAGGCCAGGAGCTCCCGCCCGGACGCCACCGGAACGCCGGCCGGTTCGCGCAGATCGGCCGCCAGCGTGCCGGGCTGGCGGCCGATCAGCACTTCCATCTGCCTGAGCTCGGCAATGATTCCCGATCTCAGGGATGGAATCTGGGCGCCTGTGGTCTCGGTCTGGGCCCGCGCCCGCACCGAGTCATGCCGCGTGCCGACGCCTTCCCTGAACTGTATCTCGGTCAGATGCTGCGTGTTTTGCTGCGCCGCCAGGTTCGCCTGGGTAATGCGAAGCTGGTTTTGCAGGCTGCGGTATTCGATATAGCTGCGCGCCAGGTCGGCCGTCAGCGTCACCAGGGTCAGGCTGTACTCCGCCCGGGCGGCGTCCAGATCGGCGGAAGCGGCCTCCAGCCGGCGCCGCAGGCGGCCGAACAGGTCGATTTCCCACACGGCGTCGAAGCCCAGCTCGAACAGATTGTAGCGGATGCCGGGTGCCAGTCCGGGCAGCGGGTTGTCGTTGCGCTGGGCGCCCACTGTCGCATCCACTCTGGGAAACAGTTCCGCGCGGTTGGCCCGGCGCTCGGCGCGGGCCTGTTCGATGCGGGCCATCGCCGCCTTGAGGTCCAGGTTGTCCGCCAACGCTTTCTCCATCAAGCGATCGAGCCGGGCGTCGCCGAAGCTTTTCCACCAGTTTATCAGGGTTTCCGGGTCGACGGATTTCAAATCCGAGGCCGGGTCCTTTCCTGCCAGCCAATCCTTGGGAACGGCTGGCACAGGTTCGCGGTAATCGGGGCCTACAGTGCAGCCGCACAGGCCGGCCAGCAGGCATAGCCGGCCAAACCTGGCCGTCATGGCTAATGCGCTTGCGGAGCAGGGGAATGGCCGGCAGTTTATAGTAGGGATTGCGTTCGGCATCGTTCAAACAACTTCCTTTGCGTTGAATGTAGCGTTAACGGTTAGACTAAACCACAGTATTTAGTTCTGGCAACAGAAGAGCATGAGTACTGAGGCTTTTGCCGCGCAGGCAATTTGCCTTTATATCATGTGCCTGTAAGGTCGAATTAACTTGCGCCTTATAAGATATTCGGCCTGAGGTGCCCGGAAACGCGGGCGATCTTTATGCCGTGCGAATGCACAAGTATCAAAAGGGTATAAATGAATTAGCACCTGCTGAGAACCCTTTTATGGTTGTCAGCGGTCTGAAGAGGGTGGATATGTGAAATTTATGATCAGCCGTTAGCGGGATGCGGCGAGCCGATATCTTACCAGGAGACGAAACCGATGACACTTCCGAAATTATTGATCACCGGCCACAGCGGCCTGATCGGCAAAATTCTGTGGCGCGGCCTGGCAGACGCATTCGAACTCCATGGCGTCGATATTTGCCTGGACGAACAGACTGGAAACGTATTTCGAGCCGATATTTCAAACTTCGAGCAAATAAATGCCGTATTTGAACGAATCCCTGAGCTTGCTTGCGTGGTTCATCTGGCAGGCGATCCGCGTGTTGAGGCAGACTGGCAATCAGCACTGATGAACAATGTTGTCGGGACCCGGAATGTCTATGCGGCGGCAAAGGCTCATAAGGTTAAGCGAATAATATTCGCAAGTTCAAACCACGTTACAGGGGCTTACGAAGGTTTTCCTCCAAGCCTGCATATCCAGGCAAGCCCGGTCAAAATCACGACGCAAGATCCCATTCGTCCGGATGGATACTATGGCGTCAGCAAGGTTGCCGGCGAGGCGATTGCCAGAATGTATTATGACCTTCACGGCCTCGAGTCGGTATGTCTCCGCATTGGCTCGGTACTAAAGGACGATGATCCGACTAAGGTTGCCCGCAGTCAAAGCATATGGCTCAGCCACCGCGATCTCGTGCAATTGGTGAAGAAGAGTCTTCTGGCTGAAGTCCAGTTTGCGATTTATTACGGAGTTTCGAACAACAGAGACCGGTTCTGGGATATTTCCAATGCCGTGGCAGAAATCGGGTATCAGCCTGAAGATGATGCTTCAACGCGCTGAAAAAACGATAAAAGCTGCTGCCCGGCCATCGATGCAAACAGGGATCTGTAGCGCTCAGCAAAGGCTCGGCATGAACCAAGTAAGGTAAGCACCATGACAAAACTCTCTCTTATGGAAAGCGAAGCGCGAAGACGCTTAAGGTGTGGATGTCGGAGCAGGAGTTTGTAGCCCTAGCGGACCTTGATCAAGCTGTGCGAGAACCATTGGTCGGGTATCCGCGGGCACGAACCTGTCTCCGGCCTGGCCCGCGCCATATGGCAGTCAATCCGCACTGTGCGGATCCGACCGTGGATTTGTACGGTTATTCCGATTCAAGATTCCGCCGACCAAGGCATTAGCCGCCCTGGCGTTTGCTGAAATCGAGCGAAATGATGCTGAAGGCTGCAACAAGGGCACAAGTGAATTCGGCGTCTACAACTGCTCAACATCAGTTTAATGCAACAGAACCATTTTTATTCCTGGCGAATGAGATCTGAAGAATTCATAGTAGTCGCGTCAGGATGGCCGGTAGCATTAGAATATTAAGCTGACTTGACTGTACTGAAATGCGATAGTATTAAGTGAATATATTTTCTAGGAGAAAGTTATGAATTGGTATCTGGAAGCAGTGAAGAACAAATATGCCGTGTTTGACGGACGGGCGCAGCGGCAGGAATTCTGGTATTTCATGCTGTTCTATTTGCTCATTTATTTTGCCTTGTCCGTCGTTGATCAAGTGACAGGGGCTTTTAATGAGCAAACGGGTACCGGATTATTCAGCGGGATTTATGCGCTGGCCATGCTGATTCCATCTCTGGCCGTGGGGGCGAGGAGGTTGCACGACACGGGGCGCAGCGGTTGGTGGCAGTTGCTTTCGCTGATTCCTGTTCTCGGCGTTTTGGTTCTGATTTTCTTTTTCGCGCAGGACAGCCAGCCCGGCGACAATCAATACGGGACTAACCCCAAGTCAGACCAACAGCCTGTCTAGCGATGGATGCCGCGATTTGCGATTACAGCGTATCGCACTCGCGGCAAGCTTTCCCATCAGCCAGCTTTTTTAAGGCAACAGTCGAGCAGGTCTTTCCAGGGCGACAGTCGATTCCCAGCCCCCGCCCAAAGCTTTGTAAAGCGCTGCCAGCGCAGTCGCCGTGGCGGTTTCGCTCTGCGCCAGACGGTCCTGGTCTTGCAACAGGCGCTGTTCGGTGTCCAGCACAGTCAGAAAGTCGGTCACGCCTTCCTGGAAACGCAAATGCGCCAGCTGGTGGGCTCTTTCGCTGGCTTTAGCGGCTGTGGTGAGCAATGCCCGCCGGGCCCGTTCGCGATTGTAATTAACCAGCGCGTTTTCCGTTTCCTCCAAAGCATTCAGCACCGTTTGCTCGTATTGAGCCAGGCTGGCCTCGGCGCTGGCATCGGCGGCCTTGATGCGCGCGTACACGCGACCCAGGTCCAGTGCGGCCCAACTGATTCTGGGACCGGCAGAGTAGGTGTCCGCGCCCGCTGCGCCGAGGCCCGACAGGGTGCTAGCCTCAAGAGAAATAGTGCCGACGAAGGTGACGCGCGGGAAAAGATCGGCCGTTGCCACGCCGACGAGAGCCGTCGCGGCTGCCAGCGTGCGTTCGGCAATACGGATGTCGGACCGCCGGCGCAGCAGTTCTTCGGGATTGCCTATCTGGATGAGCTCGGGAATTTTGGGTATTGGCACAGGCTGTTCCAGTTCCTTGGTCAGAGCATCCGGCAATTGTCCGGTCAGTACGCCGAGCCGATGGATAGCCCTGAAAATGGCGCTTTCCATCGGCGGAATGATGGCCCGCGTGGAATCAAGCTGAGCCAAGGCTCTTGAGGTATCGAGTTCCGTGCCGCGCCCGTTTTCAAGCCGGATGCGCGTTATTTCCAGCGTCTGGGTCTGGTTTTCGGCGTTCTTCCTGGCTACGGCCAATTGGTTTTGCAGGCCGCGCAGTTCAAAGTAATTTCTGGCTACCTCGGCGATCAGGCTGACGCTGAGATCCCGAAGGCTGGCTTCCTGCGCTTCGACTTCGTCGCTGCTCGCTTCGACATTGCGGCGTACGCGGCCAAAAAAATCGACTTCCCAGAAAGCGTCAAAACCGATGTTGTACAATTTCAGTTCGCGCGGCACGAAGGCTCGGTTGTTCAAAGAGCCGACGCTGCGTTTCTGCTCGTTATAATTGGCGTGCGAACTGACAATGGGGAACAGATTCAGTCCCGCTTCCATATAGAGAGCCCGTGCTTCGCGCAGGTTGGCGCGGGCTGTTTCCAGGTCGCGGTTGTGCTGTATGGTCTGGTCTACCAGCGCCGTCAGCTGTTTGTCATCGAACAGCTTCCACCAGCTGACTTCTATGCCTTTCTGGGAAAATTCGGGCTGGACGCCGTGGTGAAAGGTTTGGGGCATATCGGCTTTCGGCGTTTCATAGTCCGGGCCGACCGCGCAGGCGCTCACCAGCGCGGCGGTCAGTAGAGTCATGACGACGCGGGATTGGGTTCTGTACTGGATCATAGTTCGGTACCGGAAGAAGGCTCATGAATCGGCAAGTTGCCGGTCTTGGCTCTGGCTGGCCGCAGGCGCTGCGCCAGCGCCTGTACGGTCACATAGAAGACCGGCGTCAGCAGCAAACCGAACAGGGTTACGCCAATCATGCCGCTGAACACGGCCGTGCCCAGCAGTCGCCGCGACTCTGCGCCCGCGCCTTCGGACACCACCAGCGGAAACACGCCCATGATGAAGGCGAACGAGGTCATCAAGATTGGGCGCAATCTGATTCGGGAGGCTTCCACGGCGGCTTCGAAGCGGTTGAGGCCGCTTTCCTGCCGCTGCTTGGCGAATTCCACGATCAAAATCGCGTTCTTGCTGGCCAGCCCCACCAGTACGATAAAGCCGATCTGCGTGAAGATATTGTTGTCCATATGGCTCAACCACACGCCGGTCATGGACGACAGAATGCACATCGGCACGATCAGGATCACCGCGAACGGCAACGACCAGCTTTCGTATTGGGCTGCCAGCGCCAGAAATACGAAGATGACGCTGAGCGGGAAAACGAGCAGGGCCACGTTGCCGGCCAGAACCTGCTGCAGGCTGAGCTCGGTCCATTCAAAGTCGAATCCGGGCGGCAGCTCCGCTTTCATCAGCTGGTTCATGATATCGATGGCTTGGCCGGAACTGACGCCGGGCAGCGTGCCGCCGTTGATCTCGGCCGCTGGATACATGTTGTAGCGCGTAATCTTGTCCGGACCGGTGATTTCCTTGACATTGACCAGCGAGCCGAGCGGCACCATGCCGCCTTGCTGGTTGCGCGTCTTGAGCTCGGCAATGTCTTCAGGCTTCATGCGGAATTCGGAATCGGCCTGCGCCATAACCTGGTAAGTCCGCCCGAAGCGGTTGAAATCATTGACATAGAGCGAGCCCAGGTAAATTTGTAGCGTGTCGAAGACTTCCTTCAAAGGCACATCCATGGATTTGGCGCGCGCGCGGTCGACGTCCAGGAACAGTTGCGGCACGCCGGAGCGGAAAGTCGAGAACAGTCCCACCAGGCCGGGCTGCTGATTGCCTTTGGCGATCAGCTCCGAGTTCACCTGCTGCAAGGCATCAATGCCGGCCGCGGTTCGGTCCTGGATTTGCAGCTTGAAGCCGCCCACCGAGCTCATGCCCCGGATCGGCGGCGGCGCAAACACGGCGATATGGGCATCCTTGATCTGCGCGAGGCGCTGCTGGAGATTTTTGATCACGGCATCGGCATGCAGATTTTCGCGGCCGGCCCGTTGTTCGAAGTCATTAAGCCGGGCGAACATCGTGGCGACATTGGACTGGCTGGAGCCGCTCAGGATCGAGAAGCCGGCATAGGCGTTCAAATGCTTGACGCCTTCGGTTTCCAGCACGATGCGCGTTGCCTGCCGGACCACTTCCTGAGTACGCTCCAGCGAAGCCGCATCAGGCAGCTGCGCATACAGAATCAGATAACCCTGGTCCTGCTGCGGGATGAAGCCGGTCGGCACTTTTTCGAAAGCCAGGAAGTTGAGCCCGTTCAGCCCCACATAGAGCGCCAGCACGACCACAGTCATGCGGATCAGCCGCCCGACCAGGCGCGAGTAGCCTTCGCTGAACCGGTCGAAGAACTTGTTGAAGCCGTTGAAAAACCAGCCGAACAGGCGGTCGATCACCCGCGTGAGCTTGTCTTTGTCGCCGTGCGCCCGATCCAGCAGCAGTGCGCACAGGGCAGGGCTCAATGTCAATGAATTGAACGCCGAGATGGTCGCCGAGACGGCGATAGTCAATGCGAACTGCTTGTAGAATGCGCCCGATACACCGGTGATAAAAGCCGTCGGCACGAACACGGCGATCAAAACCAGGGCCGTGGCGATAATGGGGCCTACGACCTCGTCCATGGCCTTGCGCGTAGCCTCCCGAGCCGACAGGCCCATGGAAATGTGGCGCTCCACGTTCTCCACGACGACGATGGCGTCGTCCACGACGATACCGATGGCCAGTACCAGGCCGAACAGCGACAGGGTGTTCAAGGACAGGCCCATGGCCGCCATGACGGCGAATGTGCCGATCAGCGAGACCGGCACGGCGAGCAGCGGAATAATCGTGGCGCGCCAGTTCTGCAGGAATATCACGACCACGACCACGACCAGCAATATCGCTTCGAACAGCGTCTTGACGACGGCGCTGATAGATTGCTGAATGAACACGACGGTATCGTAGACCATGTTGTATTCAAGGCCTTCAGGGAAGCGCGTCTTCAGCCTTTCCATGGTTTCGACGACGGCTTTTTTGGTATCCAGCGCGTTGGAGCCCGGCAGCTGGAAAATGGCGAGACCCACGGTGGGATCGCCGTCCAGAAACAATCCCGAATTGTAGTCCTTGGCGCCCAGTTCGATGCGGGCCACGTCCTTGAGTCGGGTTATCTGGCCGTCTTCGCCTTTCTTGATCACGATATCGGCGAACTGTTCGGCCTCCATGAGTCGCCCGAGCGTGCTGACGGTATACTGAAAATCGGTGCTTTCCTTGTAAGGCGGCTGGCCGACCACGCCGGCCGCTACCTGGATATTCTGCTCGCGGATGGCGTTGATCACGTCGCTGGCAGTCATATTGCGGGATGCTACCTGCTCGGGGTTCAGCCAGAGCCGCATGCTGTAGTCGCGGGCGCCGAACACCATGATTTCACCGACGCCGGGCAGCCGCGCCAGCGTATCCTTGATTTGCAGCAATGCATAGTTGCTCAGGTAAACGCTGTCGTAGCGCTTGTCCGGAGAGACCAGGTTGACGACCAGACTCAGGTCGGGGCTGCGTTTCTTGACGCTGATGCCTTGCCGCCGGACTTCTTCAGGCAGCTTGGGCTCGGCCAGCGCCACGCGGTTCTGCACCAGCACCTGCGCTTTGTCCAGATTGGTGCCGGGCTTGAATGTCACCGTCAGAGCCATGAAGCCGCTGTTGGTGGACTGCGAGGACATGTACAGCATGTCCTCGACGCCGTTGACTTCCTGCTCGATGGGCGTCGCCACGGTTTCGGCCACAACCTGGGCATTGGCGCCGGGATAGGTTGCGCTGATGACGACAGTGGGCGGCGCGATTTCCGGATATTGGGCAATAGGCAGACCAAGCAGCGCCAGACTGCCGACCAGAACAATCAGAATAGACAAGACCGATGCAAAGATCGGCCTATCAATAAAAAAGTGAGTGAAGCGATTCATGATTTATTGCTCTATCGGCTGCTCGGCGAGCGAGATACGTTCCGGATTCACCTTAATGCCCGGTCTGAGTTTTTGCAGTCCTTCGACGACGACCCATTCCTCGGCCTTCACGCCTTCCTTGATCACGCGCGACTGACCGATGCGGGCGCCCAGCGTCACTTTGCGGTATTCCACCTGGTTGTCTTTATTGACGACCCAGACGAATCGTTGCGCCTGATCGGTCGCGACGGCTTTGTCGGGCAGCAGGATAGCCGGATAGGGGACACTGCCGCGCACGCGCATGCGGGCGAAAAAGCCGGGGCTCAGCAAGTCGTCCGAGTTGGAGAACACGCCGCGCAGTGTGACTGTGCCGGTAGCCGTATCCTCGCGCGGCGAAATGTAGTCTAGGTTGCCCTGGTGCGGGAAGTCTATCTCGTCAGCCACGGCCAACTGCACGGGCGCACCGATGTGGCCGCCTCCGGTTTGCTGGGCCAGACGGCGATATTTCAGCACCGAACGCTCATCGGCATCCACGTAAACATAGACGGGATCGGTAGAGACGATAAAAGTCAAGAGCGTGGCATCGGCGCCGCCGCCGCTGACCAGGTTGCCCTCGGTTATCAGTTCTCGGCCGATGCGGCCGTCAATCGGGGCGCGTACTTTGGTGAAGTCCAGGTTCAGCCGGGCCGTGACAACATTGGCTTCCGCGGACTGAACCGCCGCTGCGGCTTCTCGCAAGCCTTTGCTGCGGGCATCGTGCTCTTCTTCGGAAATCGCTTTGGCGCGAAACAGACGTTCGGCCCGCTCCAGGTCATTCTTGGCCAGCTCGCGCTTGGACCGCGCACGTTCCAGCTCGGCCTCGGCATAGTTCAACTGGGCACTGAAGGGCTTGGGGTCGATCAGGAATAACAGATCGCCTTTTTTTACTTTTTCCCCGGCTTTGAAGTTGACTTTTTCGAGATAGCCGCTGACCCTTGCCCTAACGTCTACCGAACTGACGGCTTCGATGCGGCCCGTGTACTCATCCCATTCAGTAACATTTTGAGCCAGGGGCTGGGCGATCTTGACGCCGGGCGCCTGGCCTTGAGCTTTTTGGGCTTCCGGATCGTTCTGTTCGCCGCACCCGGCTATCGCCAATAAGGTGATGAGAGTCAGCAGAACTTGCCGGGCATAATGCATTGATATCCCTGGCGAGTCTGGCCGACGTATGAGAGTCCATATGGGTGTTGCGTTTTTCATCCCTTTTGTACCTTGATCGTGAAAGGAAAAAATAAATGGTAAAACATATTACCGTTTAATTTACGGTATGATCATAGTCCGAGTCAACTAATGTTTTTATGAGTGAACAAATGATTAAATGCGGGCGCCCCCGTAAGGGCGAGGAGCGTCAGAGTCGTGACCGGTTGCTGGATACGGCGCTCAAGCTGTTTCTTGAATACGGCTATGGAAACCTGAGTCTGGAAACCATTGCCAGGGAGGCGCATGTGTCGATGCGCACCATTTACAACCAATTCGGCGGCAAGGCCGGGCTGTTCGGCGCGGTTATAAAGCGTGCCAGCGATCCGTTTATCGAGGTTCTGTCCGAGGGGCTTCTGGAAGGCCGGCCGGAGGAGGCGCTGATTGCTTTCGCCAAACAGTTTCTTCTCGGCATTACGCGGCCGGATGCGGTACGCATACGCGCCATACTGATAGGCGAATCATTGCAATTTCCGGACCTTGCCATGCAGTTCTATGAGCAAGGGCCGCAAAGAACGCTGGATCATCTTGAGCAGTTTTTTATCCGGCAGCAGAAAGCCGGCTATTTTTCCGATGTGGATCCGTATTTTCTTGCCGAACAATTTATAAGCGCATTGCGCGGTGAAAAGGTTTTTAAGCTGCAGCTCGGTTTAGACTCAACGCCGGATGAGGCGCAAATTGATATCTTGGCCCGGCAGGCCACGCGCTTGTTTCTGTATGGCTGTTTGTCAAGCGGGTAGGATGGAGCTGGTAATTAGCCTAAGCGTCATCCGGATGCGTTGGCGCCATCACAAAAGAAAAAATGAAGTTAAAAATCTCCCGGGCACAATGCCTGGGAGTCATCAAATGATAGTTGAGGGAAGCAATATGAAGGGAATGCTCAGGGATAATTACATCAATTTCGCATTATTCCTTTTACGGTTCTGGTTTACGTTGCTGGCAATGGTGGCTGTTGCAAATAGAGTGGACGAAATAATGTATTCGCCTGAAACAAACCCGTAAAGGCCTGTTATAAATACCAAACCAGTCAAAATATCTTTAGATAGATCGTTCATTTTTCAGTTTTTGTAAAAAATAATAGCTGTTCTTGAGGATGAGATTACTATACAGTCGGCGTATATAATTAACAATATATCAAAAATAAGACAAATTGTTTCTTTTATGGATACAATTGTGTCACACTAATTTAATATTAGTAGGATAGAGGGCAATGAAATCAATGGCATGTGAACTGGTCTAATTGTTGATAAAAGTTGAAGTTCAAAGCGGCTGAAGATTATGAAAGTTCCGTTAGGCTTGCCGTATCAAATGTCTTGCAATTAGTACTGCTACTAAATTGATAAATGATGAATTCACCGAAAACATTTGCTTCCCTGGTTGAACAGCATTCCTTTAAAGGCAAGAAGACAGCGCCGTTGTGTAATTTTTCATTTTTTCTGGGAGCCGGTTTTCCTAAATCGTGGGATGAGCGATTCCCTTTGGAAAACCAGTTGTTTGAGTTCAAATACAAGGAATGGATGCCTCGCGGCAGGGCTCTGGAGCAATTTCTTACGCTCAATAATTATCAGGTGCATGGACTGGATATAACCTGCGAGCTTTTTAAAGACATCGTTTACCAGATCGGTATGATGAAAAAATATGCCGCCGTCAGATCGAGATATCTGGACGAACAGAATATCGCTATCGTTGAAAACGAGCTCAAGGCGCTGATCGTCGAAAAATTTAAAAACATGGCGCCTACGTACCCCGTTAATCCTGATCTCGACAAATTTTGTTTCGACACCCGATTGACCGATGACCAGCAGATTATATTGCAGCTTTTTTTACGGCTGCTTACAGATGCCGATGGTTCAGAGAGTTTGCCTGAAGGCGTAAGACCGCATTTCATCACCACAAACTACGACGCCACAATTGAGGCTATTCTGGACAATTGCGCGGGGCCGGATGACTCATTTTTACGATATACCTATCGGGGGATCACGCCGCGGCAATGTTCCGGCAAAAGCAGGGCTACAACGATACACGATCATGGCTTTGTCAATAATCTGCTGAAAATCAATGGCGGGTTTGAGATTTATGAAAGCCCGGCAGGCTACGAATTCGATTACAGCGAGAGAGACTTCGCCAGTCTGAAATTAAATCCGCCGCAAATCATGCTGCCGTCGCATGAGCAGGATTATCAGCAAAACTATTTTCAGGCTATCTTTCCGAAGGTTATCCGGCTGCTGCATGAATCGACTGTGCTGGTGATCGTCGGCTACAGTCTGCCCGAAGAAGACGCATTAGTGCGGTTGATTCTCAAACAGTTCGCGGAAGATCGCAGCGACGGTTATAACAAGGTGGTGTTTTATATCGACCTGGCTATCGATGATACGCAAATCAGCAGGGTCAATAAGATCTTTCACTATTCCGGAGAGCGAAGGGGATTGACAGTTATTCCTTACACCGGCAAGTTCTCGGCCTGGGCAGGAGCTGTACTGGATAATCTGAACTGATTGTGTTGAATGGCGTTATTAATATTGATGTTATGCAGTCAGTTGAATACAGATCGGTTTAGCAAAGTGTCGTGCGACGGAGTTATTTAATCGGGTTTACCGCACCTGAAGGCGAGTTGCTTACTTTTACCAGCCTGTGTAGGTTGGGTTGGAGCTTTAGCAGAAACCCGGCAGGGGCGGCCGAAATGCTGGGTTAGCAGCCCAGCCTACCGCCTGCGATGCGCTGTAGGTACGAATTCACTTGCGCCCCATAGGTATCAACTATTTTTGTCGAGTCATTCAAGTCTGGAAGTCTGCTGGAGCCAAAGGGTATAGCTCCAGCAGACATCGTCCGCGTGCAACGGAGAGCTTTTACTTTCGCTCTACTAGAGACACATCTCTCACCGCACCCTTGGCAGCAGAGGTGGTCATGGCGGCATAGGCTCTAAGCGCAGCCGATACGTTGCGCTGGCGGCCGACCGGTTTCCAGGCCTGCGAGCCTTTGGCGACCATCGCGGCACGGCGGCGCTCGAGTTCTTCGACAGACACGGCCAGATGGATACGGCGATTGGGGATATCGATTTCTATCGTATCGCCTTCTTCCACCAGACCGATGGCGCCGCCTTCGGCCGCTTCAGGCGAAGCGTGGCCGATACTCAGGCCGGAGGTGCCGCCGGAAAAACGGCCATCGGTAAGCAGTGCGCAGGCTTTGCCCAGGCCCTTGGACTTCAGATAACTGGTCGGATACAGCATTTCCTGCATGCCGGGGCCGCCTTTCGGGCCTTCGTAGCGGATCACAACCACGTCGCCCGGCTGGATTTTATCGCCAAGAATGGCGGCAACCGCGGCATCCTGACTTTCGAATATACGGGCGCGGCCGGTAAACTTGAGGATGCTGTCATCTACCCCGGCAGTCTTGACGATGCAGCCATCCAACGCAATGTTGCCGTGCAATACCGCCAGGCCGCCGTCCTGCGAGTAAGCGTGCGCCTTGTCGCGGATACAGCCGTTGGTGCGGTCGTCGTCCAGCTTCGGATAGCGCTGGGACTGTGAAAAGGCGACCGTGGTAGGTATTCCGCCGGGTGCGGCACGGAAAAATTCCTTGACTGCTTCGTCCTGGGTACGCTGGATGTCCCATTGCTCCAGCGCGGCGCCCAGGGTGGCGCTATGCACGGTCGGCACCTCGCGATTGATGACGCCAGCGCGATCGAGTTCACCCAAAATGCCCAGCACGCCGCCGGCGCGATGAACGTCTTCCATATGGTATTTCTGCGTAGCCGGTGCGACCTTGCACAGACAGGGCACGCGCCGCGAAATCGCGTCGATGTCCGACATCGTAAAATCGACTCCGGCCTCATGGGCCGCCGCCAGCAAGTGCAACACGGTATTGGTGGAACCGCCCATAGCTACATCGAGGCTCATGGCGTTTTGAAACGCTTCGAATGTCGCGATCGAGCGCGGCAGCACGCTGGCGTCATCTTGCTCGTAATAGCGCTTGGCCAGTTCGACGATCAGGCGGCCGGCGCGCAGGAACAATTGCTCGCGGTCGGCATGCGTGGCCACCAGCGAGCCGTTGCCGGGCAAGCTTAATCCCAGCGCTTCGGTCAGACAGTTCATGGAGTTGGCCGTGAACATGCCTGAACAGGAACCGCAGGTAGGGCAGGCGGAGCGTTCCACCGCAGCCACTTGTTCGTCGCTGATGCGATCATCGGCCGCTTCCACCATCGCATCCACCAGATCCAGCGCGCGGATTTCGCCTTTCCAGTTAACTTTGCCCGCTTCCATCGGTCCGCCGGACACGAACACTACAGGGATGTTCAGGCGTAAAGCGGCCATCATCATGCCCGGGGTGATTTTGTCGCAGTTGGAAATGCAGACCAATGCGTCGGCACAGTGCGCATTGACCATGTACTCCACGCTGTCGGCGATCAGGTCCCGGCTAGGCAAGCTATAAAGCATCCCCTCATGGCCCATGGCGATGCCGTCATCCACGGCTATGGTGTTGAATTCCTTGGCCACGCCTCCGGCTTTTTCGATTTCCGCCGCGACGAGTTGGCCCATATCTTTCAGATGCACATGGCCAGGCACGAACTGGGTAAAGGAATTGGCAATGGCGATGATGGGTTTGGAAAAGTCTTCATCTTTCATGCCGGTGGCGCGCCACAGGGCACGCGCACCCGACATGTTGCGGCCGAAAGTGCTAGTACGGGAACGGTATTGGGGCATAGTAAATCTCGAAGGATCTTAAGGTTTGAAATTGAAGCGCTAGATGATACTCCAATCGAACGTTTATCTCCACTGACGCCGCGACGCGCTGGAAGCCAGTTTCCATAAATGCGCGGCCGCCAAAGCCCGCCACGGTGCGAAGTTTTCCAGCCATTGCCGGGTTTGGTTTTCATCCATCGGCTCAACGTGGTTCAGTAATATCTGCAAGCCGCGGCGGACTGCGGCATCACCATGCAGCGAACCGTCCAGCCAACCGTATCCGCGTAATAGTGCATATTCGACAGTCCAGGGGCCTATGCCGCGAATTTTCAATAGTTGTTGACGAATTTGTTCTATCGGCGGCTCCTTCAGATCGCCATTCAGTTCCAATTCACCGGACACTATCCTTTGGCTCACAGCCAGCAAAGTCTGCGCCTTGCTTTGCGAAAAACCGGCCCGGTGCAAGTCGTCGCTGCTTAAATCCGCTACATGCCGTGCGTCCGGGTAGCAATAGAGGCCGCTGGAATGCTGTAATCCGACCAACTGAATGAATTTACGGCGTATTGAAATAGCGGCGGCAACGCTGATTTGCTGCCCGGTGATCGCCCAAGTCAAAGCTTCAAATGCCGATGCCGAGACCGGTACGCGCAATCCGGTCTGTTTTTTGACCAGCATCCCAAGCTGGGGATGCCGGCTGACACTTTCCTCGAAAACAGCAATGGGCTGATTTAATCCGAGCATCCGCAAGGCCAGCGTGGATAATGCGTCAGCTTCAAATGAATCTGATGGATGATCGATACTGAGCTCTATTTCAGCGCGCTGGGATGAAAACCGGAGCGTCAAGCAGGCCGGTGAACCTTGCCAGACGATCCCTTTGCGCACTCGGTCGGCATCTACGGCTTCGGCAACAGCCAAAGTATCGCGCGCATGGAAAGACAGAATATCGGTTACCCGGTAATTCGCAGGCAGCGGCAGTGTGCAAGCCATCACATGGGTCTTCATGCCGGGTTCTCTCTCCGCAACAGTCCGGCTTTGCGCTTCACGCCCCAACGGTAACCGGACAAGCTGCCGTCCGAGCGGACTACTCTATGGCAAGGAATGGCTACCGCCAAGGTATTGGCTGCACAGGCACCCGCCACCGCTCGTACTGCATTGGGTGCGCCGATGCGCTGTGCAATATCGGTGTAGCTCACTTTCTCGCCGACCGGGATTTGCCGCAAAGCCTGCCAAACTCTTTGTTGAAATGCGGTGCCGCGTATGTCCAGCGGTAAATCCAGGCCAATCGCCGGGGCTTCGACAAAGCCAACCACTTTAGCAACCCATTGATCGAACTCATGATCGCCGCCGATGAGTTCGGCCTGGGGGAAACGGTCTTGTAACTCTCGGGCCAAGAGATCCGGATCGTCGCCCAAAGCAATGGCGCAAATACCGATTTTGCTGGCCGCCACCAGAATAGAACCGAGCGAACATTCACCCAAAGCAAAACGAATCCGGCTATTGGGGCCGCCGGCACGATAATCGGATGGCGTCATGCCTAATAGTTGCGGCGATTGTTCATAAAAACGGCTGTTGGCGTTGTAACCGGCATCATAGATGGCGGAGGTTACCGATTGGCTTTTCGCCAATCGATTTCGAACTCGATGACTACGTTGGGCTGCCGCATACGCTTTTGGCGTCAAACCGGTAATCGCTTTAAAAATTCGGTGAAAATGAAAGGAACTAAGTCCGGCGATAGCCGCCAATTCGGCAAGGCTAGGTTCGTTTTCCGCCGTTTCCAGCAGACGACAAATCTCCGTCACTTTATCGGCATGCTGCTCACGCAAGGAGGGTTGATCAGGTTTGCAGCGTCGGCAGGGACGAAAACCAGCCGTTTCGGCTTCTTCCCGGCTGAGATGGAATTGTACATTTTCCGGCCTGGCGATGCGTGCCGGGCAAGATGGTCGGCAATAGACACCAGTGGATTTAACCGAATAATAAAAGTGACCATCAGCGGTATGATCGCGCGCAAGTACAGTTTGCCAACGAGGATCATCCTCTGTTTTTAAATAATTTGTGTTAGTCGGTTTCGGCATATGAATTTTCGTGTTCATTGATATTTGCCGATTAATTTAACAAACCATTGCTATTAAACACTCCGAGTCTTGCTTTCAAAACCGGCTGGGTTGTGTGCTAAAAAAGTAAAAATATACCTATCGGTTGTCTAAGACATTATAAGTTTATGGACCTCGAAGTTGTACAGAAGTTACGCCAACCTGCGATTCTCTATTGTTGCGCCAACGCACTGCCAAGAAATTGGTTGAGATCGACATTGTTGCAGCCATCATGCCTGCCATTATGCGGGGGACACTGCTCAAGAAGGGACCGACAGGCGTTGAACGGCTACGCATGCTTACCAACTTACAAGCTCAGGAGAATGTTCATGTTAATTCGAGATTATATGACTACCAATCCTATCACCGTCAGGCCGGAAACTCCGGTTAAAGAGGTAGCGGACCTGCTGATCGCCAATCGTATCAATGGCGTTCCCGTTGTCGACGATGAAGGCAAATTGCTCGGCATTGTCACAGCTGAAGATTTGATTCACCGCGGGCTCGACGAGCGGCTCAAACCCCGCGATTCCATCTGGAAGGAGAATTTCTGGGTTGCCTTCTTTGGTCCTAAAAACACGCAGTCCGACAAGGCTCAGGGGCATACAGCCGCCGAGATAATGGCTCAGGATGTGTACACCGTTAAACCGGACATGCGCCTGTTCATGGCGGCCCGGCTTATGGTGGATCATGAGGTGACATCGTTGCCCGTAGTGGAAGCCGGAAAACTGGTGGGCGTCATTTCCCGGATCGATCTTCTGGCTCGCTGGGAAGAGCTCGAAAGCTATTTGAAAAGAGAAGAATAACGCGCTGGTTGCCTTACTGATTGTTCTTGTCACCATTGTGCCGGTCCTGACTGCCGCGCGGGTTGGGCGCCGGCAGGCGTTCTGGCTTATGCCTTCATGTCCTTGGCGGTGAAATACTCAGACTGATAGCATCAAAAATTATCAGTAGCTGATTATCAACTATTTCCCCCAAAACCTCATTTTATATTATAATTTTCTAATAAAGTTTAGCTGCTCAGGTCTTTTTGTACATATTTTGTCTAATTATAATTAGACAAAGGCCGGGCTACTGATTATTATGGGATGAAGATTAGGTGGAGAATCAGGTGGTTATCGCTTCCGAAGCGCCGCTTAGTTCATGCGCTGTTAATTTACTAGGTTTAAAATAACCTAATAAAATCAATATGTTATTATTCTATCGGTCAGGCTGTAATCTAACTAGGCTTACAAAGACGTCATTATTATGACCTATTTAGATAAACTGCGGTCAAAACAATGAGTTAGGCAATGCTTGACCTATCGCTCCTCAAATCATTTCACAGTGAGTCTTGGCATGAAGTCGTTGCAGGAAATCAGCAAAGTTATAGATTCAGATCGGATCAGTGATATGCCGAAAGCCAGACAAGCCATAAAAACAACGCCCGAAGAATCAGCCCGAAAAAGTTGGGGTTTATATGAGCCTCAGGTTTTTTTATGAAAAATTTCAACCGCTTCCCTATAGCTAGATGTTCTTTTTAAGGATGTCTTGATGATTAGGCCTGGGTTTTAACATCGTGCTTTGCTAACGGAGGATGGAGTGCACGGGCAAAGCGCAGTAAAACCTGATATGGAACTGATAAGGAAAAAGGCGAGATACATTTTTTTTTACGTATCTCTTCAATTCTGCAAGTTAATATAAGTAATTGTCTATAATGATCTTTTTATGCATAAAACCAAGCAGTGCCCATAAGCACTCAGACATCGCCAAGGTGTTGATAGTACCGCCAAAGCCAGGAGACAAATCATGAAGAAATATTCAATGAATTTACTGCTTTGGGGTGTTGTTTTGATCGCGGCGGCGGTAATCATTACCCGGCTGAACTCAACCCCTCCAACGGATAACTCCATAGCCTATTCAAGTTTTATTGAAAAAGTCAAACATCGTCAGGTTGAGCGGGTGGAAATTCTGGGGAATCTCATCAGAATCCGCACATCGGAAGGTCAAACCTTTGAGACTATTAATCCTGATGATCCCCACCTTATTGATGATCTGCTCGAAGCCGGTGTTCAGATAAAAACCTACGCACCAGAACAACAATCATTTCTTGCGCAATTATTTATATCCTGGTTTCCTGTATTGCTGCTGGTTGCTATATGGGTCATCTACATGCGCAGAATGCCTGGCGGAGGCGTGGGAGGCAGCATGAACTTTGGCAAAAGCAAAGCCAAAATGCTGACCGAAGACAATATGACCGTCAAATTTGAAGATGTCGCCGGCTGCGAGGAAGCCAAGGAAGAGGTGGTCGAACTGGTGGACTACCTGAGAGATCCTCACAAGTTTCAGAAACTGGGCGGCAAAATGCCGCGCGGCGTGTTAATGGTCGGCCCTCCCGGCACCGGTAAAACTTTGTTGGCGCGTGCCATTGCCGGTGAAG
Source organism: Methylobacter sp. Wu1 (assembly GCF_036553575.1). Lineage (NCBI taxonomy): Bacteria > Pseudomonadati > Pseudomonadota > Gammaproteobacteria > Methylococcales > Methylococcaceae > Methylobacter > Methylobacter sp. Wu1. Next base: position 197,730 of record NZ_JAZHOC010000074.1, read on the forward strand.
CCGGAGTTAAGTTTTTCAGTGCTTCCGGTTCCGATTTCGTTGAAATGTTCGTCGGCGTTGGCGCCTCCCGGGTCAGGGATATGTTCACTCAGGCTAAAGAGCATGCGCCCTGCATTATCTTTATCGACGAAATCGACGCCGTTGGCCGCCAACGCGGCGGTGCCGGAGCGGGGGGCGGCAATGAGGAGCGCGAGCAGACGCTCAACCAGTTGCTCGTGGAAATGGACGGTTTTGACGGTAATGAAGGCATCATCGTTATTGCCGCAACCAACCGGGCCGATATTCTCGATAAAGCACTGCTCAGGCCGGGGCGTTTTGACCGCCAGGTAAATGTCGGGCTGCCCGATGTGCGCGGCCGTGAGCAGATTTTGAATGTGCACCTCAAGAATGTGCCGGTCGCCGAAGATGTCGAGCTGAAGTACATAGCGCGCGGCACGCCGGGATTTTCAGGCGCGGAACTGGCCAATATAGTCAATGAAGCGGCGTTGTTCGCAGCCAGGGCCAATAAGGAAGAAGTCAACATGCAGGATCTTGAGAGAGCCAAGGACAAGATTCTGATGGGCGCCGAGAAACACACCATGGTTATGTCGGAAGACGATAAGTTATTAACGGCTTATCACGAAGCCGGGCATTGTATCGTCGGGCAGAAGTCGCCCGATCACGATCCGGTCTATAAGGTCAGCATCATGCCTAGAGGCCGGGCGCTTGGCATCACCATGTTCTTGCCGGAAAGAGATCAGTACAGCGCCAGCAAACGTAAACTGGAGAGCCAGATAGCGGGGCTGTTCGGCGGCAGAATTGCCGAACTGATGATTTATGGCGGCGACCGCGTGACCACCGGGGCCTCCAATGATATCGAGCGCGCAACCGAGCTGGCCCGCAATATGGTGACGCGCTGGGGATTTTCGGACAAACTCGGGCCGCAGGTTTACGGCGAGGAGAGCAGTCAGCCTTTCATGAGATATTCCGGCTCTCAGGGCGGCCCCGTTTCCAGTAACGTCGCTCACATGATCGACGAGGAAATACGTCTGGTCATCGACCGCAACTATCAACGCGCGGAAACCATCCTGCAGGAAAATATCGACATCCTGCATAAAATGGCCGATGCACTGATGAAATGGGAAACACTGGATCACCAGCAAATCGAGGATTTAATGGCGCGCAGAGACGTCAGGCCGCCTCAGGACGGAAACGATTATCAAGGCAATCAGTCTAATTCAGGTAGTAAAGGGCAGAAAAAAGCAGATGCCGACAAGACTACCGAACAGATTTGAGGTGCGCTCATTCTGGGGGGGATAAGGATCCCCCCTCTTTTTGAATCAGAACTACTTGATCGGGTTAAGAGTAGTCATGAAGCGAAGTTTGAATGCGTAAACGGTCCAGGATCAGTTTGAAGTGTTCATAGTTCTGAACGCTTAAAGCGCCAACCTCATCCAGGACGGCTTGATAATCGGATGTCGCTCTCCCGCCGGCAATGAGAGCGACATCTTTTCCTATCAGTTTGTTCAGACGTCTTATCTCCCTATTGATGACATGGTCATCAGTTCTGAAACTGATGCTGACTGCTACCGCGCAAGCGCGGGCATATTTAACGGCGGCGGCAATTTCTTCAGCCGGCAGATTGGGTCCCAGATAAGTTACGTGCCAGCCTTTGAATTCGGCAATAATCATGGCGAGCAAGGCGCCTATTTCATGTAATTGGCCTAGCGGCGTGCTCATAATTAAGCGTGGGGCCTGTTTTGGGCAGGGCGCGCTGGATCTCAGGATATAAGCCAGAGAACGGATTATGGCCGTAGCCATGTGTTCATGCGCCGGCCTCAACAAACCGGCTTGCCAACTTTCACCAATCTTGTTCAGTAAAGGCGTCAGCAAGTGCTCGATAAAGGGCATTGGCCCCAGCTCGGCAATGGCATTTTCACAATGACCTTCCAGTACCGCGGCTTCGAAAGCAATGATGGCGCTGAAGCATTTCTCCAGATACTCTTCCGCCAGATCGCGATTGTTGGCGCGTATTGGAGTGACAACGCCCATCGGCTGTTTTGCCGCGTGGGTATCTCTTTTGAGCAGGGACTGCAATTCATCCAGAGAGAGCCTGGCAATCCGGCCGATACTGTGACCATTGTTTATAGCCTGGTTGAGCAATTTTAATCTGGCGATATCCTGGTCGGTATAGACACGCTGTCTGCCTGCTGTGCGGGAAGGCGTCACGGCTTCATAGCGTCTTTCCCAGGCTCTGATCAGGTCGGTTTTGACGCCGGAACGCTTTGAAACGGTACTGATTAAATATTGCGCTGGCTTGGCCTGATCTTCATTCATGCACGAGAGAGTGATAGGGTTTTTAAAAAAAATTATACCACAACACTTTTACAAAAATTTGACGCAGGACAATATTTAAAGTGCTTTAATATATTGTATTGCTTAGTCATTGAATAGATTTAACTTAATAGTGGAGGTTCTTTTTGGTGAGCGATTATTTAGCCAGTCCTAGGGGCCGTTTCAAGTTTTCCAGAACTTAAATCTCAAGTTGGTGATCTGAATGTAGGAAATAGTCGATGGTTTTTATTCGGAAACGAGGAAATCAATAAGCGAATTTTGATCCAAAGCAGTATGCACCGGTGGTGCTTATTTAGTAGAAGCCACAAGCCACGAGGAGGTTGAGCGATGAGTCTATTAGATGCTGTTCTAGGAAAGCAGAATGCGGACATGGTTGCCAAGTTGGCGCAAAGCGTCGGTATTGATCAAAGCGATGTGCAGAATATTGTCAGGCAATTATTGCCCGCTGTCTCCAGAGGAATCAAATCCAACGCGGCAAGCGGCGAAGGACTGCAAGGGCTGTTGAGCGCCCTACAGACCGGAAGCCATGAGCGTTATATTGATCATCCCGAAGCATTGCAAGAAGAAACTGCAAAAGCGGACGGAAACGCAATTTTGAGCCATATTTTCGGCAGTAAGGATGTCAGCCGCAATGTGGCAGCTCATGCCGCCCAGGAAACAGGCGCAGATACGGGCATTGTCAAGCAGTTACTGCCCTTGGTGGCAGCGGTGGTCATGGGCGCCTTGAGCAAGCAGACGTCCGGTAAGACCTTATCCGCCGATTCAGCCCAAAACTATGGACAAGCCGGGGCCAATTCGTCGGGTAATTGGATCACGTCTTTTCTGGATGCGGATAAAGATGGCGATATCACCGATGATTTATTGAATCTTGCCAAGAAATTCTTTTAATCGCTTTTCAAACAAGCACTGGAGGATGATATGGGACTATTAGATTTTGTTAAAGATATCGGCGGCAAATTGTTCAATAGGGATGACGAGGCCGCGGATAAAATTACGGAACATATTATGGCCAGTAACCCGGGAATCAGTGATTTGGGCGTTGCCTACAAAGACGGCGAAGTGACCCTGATCGGTAAGACCGATAGCGCGGAAGCGGCGCAGAAGGCCGTGCTGATGGCCGGGAACGTCAAAGGCGTTACTAAGGTCGTGCCGAAAATCGACATCGTTGAAGCGGCCTCGGCAGGCCAGGATGCCGCATCGGCGTTGGAACCTGCAAATGTCGAGTACTACGTGATTGCCAGCGGCGACACTTTATCGAAAATTGCCAAGAAATATTATCACGACGCCAATCAATATCAGCGCATCTTCGAAGCCAACCGGGAAGTCATCAAAGATCCGGATTTAATCTACCCGGGCCAGAAGATTAGAATTCCATTAGGTTGACGATTATTTCACTGCTCGAAAGGCAGCCGGTATGCTCTTTCATCCGATCGGATGGGAGAGCATGCCTTTATAGTCAGTTGAGCGATAGTCGAATTGATGGATGCAAAACTCGGCTTGACATAAGAAAGCCCGTCTTCAATCCCTTCAGCTTCAATATGAGTTTTCCGGTAAAGCCATACTAAAGTTTTCTGATTCGTTCTCAAGTATCTGAAACGGACAATTAGCCTTTAATGCTAGGAATCTTGCTTGACGATTGGAGTCTAGTGTTAGAGGAAAACAGCTATGATCAGATTGATTTTTGCAAGTACAGCTCTGAAAGACTGGAATGCCGAAGAACTGTTAGGGCTTTTGAAAACCTGCCGCACCAATAACAGCGCCAGAGATATTACCGGTGCGCTTATTTATTTGCACAGGACTTTTTTTCAGATCCTGGAAGGCGACGAGCAAGCCGTTGATGAAACCTTTGAAAAAATAAAAAAAGATACGCGGCACAGAGAAGTTACCCAGATTGAAAGAAAACCGATTGCCGAACGGGATTTTCCCTACTGGAGCATGGGATTTGAGAAGCTGGACGAACGCGATTTGAATACTTTCAAAGACTTTCCCCATTTTTTTGACAAGGAATTTACGCCTGCCGGCATTGCTGCGCATCAAGGCATAATCGGTCCCTTAGTCAATCTCCTGCGCGTCAAACTGATCAAGCATGTGAGCGTAACGAAGCATGAAGAACTGCCCATAGATCACGAAGACTCGTTTATTCAGTTCCTGCATCGCACGATTCGCACGGGCGTCAAGTTTCTGGCCATGCTGATGACTTTTGTGATATTGCTCAGCATTGTCGATGTCATCTATGTCATTTACGAAAAATTGACGACGCCGCCTTTACTGCTGATGACCACTGATGAAATCCTGGATACTTTCGGCGCATTTCTGGCCGTACTGATCGCCATTGAGATTTTCTTGAATATCACTTTGTACATCCGCAGCGATGTGATTCCCGTCAAGCTGGTGGTCGCGACCGCTTTGATGGCGATTTCACGGAAAGTCATCGTCTTTGATTATAAGCATTTACCTTATGAATATGTCGGTGCATCGGCACTGGTTGTTATGGCATTGGGCATTACTTACTGGTTGATTCAGAAAAAGGAATAGCGCCTGAAACTGCATAGAACCAATAGTGTCAATGGATTCAATACAGGCTCTGCTGATCTACGGACGGCAGAAGGCTCAAATTTTTTACGAAGAGATAAGATGAAAAAGGAATGCGAAAAACCTATCAACCTCTAGCTGACTGGAATGGTTATGACAGGCAAAACAGATCCCCTTTATCTGCTTCTGATCAGTGTTCACGGCCTGATTCGCGGCCACGATCTTGAACTGGGCCGTGATGCCGATACCGGCGGCCAGACCAAATACGTCGTTGATCTGACCCGGGCGCTGGCGTTACGCGACGATGTAGAGCGCGTCGATCTGGTAACCCGCCAGATCATCGATGCCAATATCAGCGCCGACTACGGCGAACCGGTTGAGCGGCTTCAGGATAAGGCCCGCATCATCCGCATAGCCGCAGGCCCGGACGGCTATTTTCGTAAAGAGGAACTCTGGGATTATCTGGATATATTCGCAGACAATCTGCTGCACTGGCTGCACCAGCAGCCGCGCATGCCCGATGTACTGCACAGCCACTATGCCGATGCGGGCTACGTGGCCATGCGTCTGGCTCATCTGACCGGCATTCCGCTGATTCATACCGGGCATTCCCTGGGGCGCGACAAACGCGGCCGGCTGCTGGCGACGGGATTGCTCAATGAGTCCATTGAACAACGTTACCATTTATCCCGGCGCATCAATGTCGAGGAAGATGTTCTGGCCAATGCCGAACTGGTCATTACCAGCACGAACAACGAAATCGCCGAACAGTACGAGCTTTACGACTATTATCATCCCGAGCGTATGGAGGTCATTCCTCCCGGTACTGATCTGGATCAGTTTCATGCGCCGGACGGTTCGGAGATAAACACAGCGATTCACAAGAGCCTGACGCGATTCCTGAAAGAACCCGAAAAGCCGATGATCCTGGCGCTATCGCGCCCGGATGTACGCAAGAACATTGCGACTCTGATTGAAGCCTACGGCGAATGTCCGAAATTGCAGCGACTAGCCAATCTGGTCATCGTGGCCGGCTGCCGCGACGATATCCGCGAAATGGATGAAGGCGCCCAATCCGTGCTCACGGACATCCTGCTCCTGATCGACTGCTACGATCTGTACGGGCGCATCGCAATCCCCAAACACCACAACCAGGAAGACGTTCCGGTTATCTACCGCCTGGCGGCTTTATCGAAAGGCGTGTTCGTCAATCCGGCGCTGACCGAACCGTTCGGCCTGACTCTGCTGGAAGCGGCGGCATGTAGTTTGCCGCTGGTCGCGACCGAAAACGGCGGCCCTGTCGATATTATCGGCAACTGCCATAACGGTCTGCTCATCGATCCGCTCGATAAACAGGCCTTGGCTGAAGCGCTTATGGCACTGCTCAAAGACCGGCAGCAGTGGCGGACATTTTCAGAGAACGGCCTGGCCAATGTCCGTAAATATTATTCCTGGCAGGCGCATGCCGAGAAGTACGTGAACAGCATCAGGCCCTTGCTCGGCCAGCAGGTGCCGCTGCCCAAAGTCGCCCGCTCACGCAACTCCCTGCGCTATCAGGATCGGGCCATCTTCACCGATATCGATCAGAGCCTGCTCGGCAACCCGGAAGGCTTGCTGGAATTCGCCCGCTATATCCGCGACAAGCGCAGGCATGTCTTTTTCGGCATCGCGACCGGGCGACGGCTCGACTCGGCTCTTGCGGCGCTGAGGAAGCACCGTATCCCGACACCGGATGTATTGCTGACCAGCCTCGGCACGGAAATCTACTATGCGCCTCATATCACAGCCGATATGGCCTGGGCCCGGCACATCGATCACTATTGGAATCCGGGAGCTATCCGCAGGATCATGAGTGAAATGCCCGGCCTGACCTGGCAGCCCAAGAATGAACAAAGCCGTTTCAAAATCTCCTTCTATTACAATGCGGATATCGCGCCGTCCCCGGATGAGATCAATGCGCGGCTGCGTCAGGAAGAACAGGTTGTCAACGCACGGCTCGCTTTCGGGCAATATTTCGATATCGTGCCGGTGCGCGCATCCAAGGGGCTGGCGTTGCGCTATTTCTCCCAGCAGTGGAACATTCCGCTGGGACGGATACTGGTCGCCGGCGGATCGGCCGCCGACGAGGACATGATGCGCGGCAACACGCTGGCCGTCGTCGTGGCTAACCGGCACCGCGAGGAACTTGCGCAACTGGATGAACCGGAGCGTATTTATTTCGCACGGCAACCTCATGCGCTGGGCATTATCGAAGCGATCGAGCACTATGATTTTTTCAACAACAATGACTGAACGGCTGTTAATCTGTACCGATCTTGACCGCACGTTGCTGCCGAACGGCAACGCGCCGGAATCGGCACCGGCCAGGGCGCTGTTCGCGGCTCTGGCCGCGCGCCCGGAAGTGCTGCTGGCTTATGTTTCAGGGCGGCACAAGGCGCTGGTGGAGCAGGCGATAGCCGAATACGAACTGCCGCGTCCCGACTTCGTCATCGGCGATGTCGGCACCAGCATCTATGCGATAACAGCCGAGGGCTGGCAGGAATGGCCGCAATGGATAGCAGCCATCGCGCCTGACTGGGCCGGCCGCGAACATGCCGACATGCGGCGAATGTTCGGGCATCTGGCGGATCTGAGGTTGCAGGAAAGCGCCAAGCAGAACCGCTTCAAGCTCAGTTATTATGTGCCGATAGAGGCCGGTCTGCCCCGGCTGATGGCGGCGATGCGCGGCCTGCTAGGGGAGCAGGGCATCCGGGCCGACCTGATCTATAGTGTCGATGAGGCCGGTCCAATCGGATTGCTGGACGTGCTGCCGGCCAGCGCCACCAAAGTCCATGCCATTGAGTTTTTGATGCGGGAGTTAGGGTTCGGCATCGAAAATACCGTGTTCGCCGGTGACAGCGGCAATGATCTGCCGGTGCTGATCAGTCCGATCCGGTCGGTGCTGGTTGCCAACGCCAGCGCCGATGTGCGCAAGGAAGCCCAGGAGCTGGCGGCGCTGCGCTCGACAAGCAGCGCGCTTTATCTCGCCAAAGGCGGTTTTATGGGCATGAACGGCAATTACAGTGCTGGTATTTTAGAAGGTGTCGCACATTATCTGCCGCACACGCAACAATGGATGAAAATTAATGACTAATAAACCTATTACAGTGTTCGGCGAAGTGTTGTTTGATCATTTTCCCGACGGCAGCTGCGTGCTCGGCGGCGCACCGTTCAATGCAGCCTGGCATTTGCAGGCTTTTGCCCAGGCTCCGCGTTTTATCAGCCGCATCGGCCGGGACCCGTTAGGCGATGCCATTGAAGCGGCCATGCGGGCATGGGGCATGGCTGTGTCGGGCCTGCAACGCGATAGCGAACATCCCACCGGCTCGGTGCAAGTCATGATCGACGATGGCGAACCCCGTTACGCGATCCTGCCGGCACAGGCCTATGACTTCATTGCTGCCGATGAGCTGGCCGTGGAAATACACGACGGTCTGCTTTATCACGGCACGTTGGCGGTGCGGCATGAGGTGTCGAGACGGGCGCTGGCCGTATTAAAGGCCCGGCATCGCGGCAAGATTTTTCTGGACGTCAATCTGCGCGCGCCATGGTGGAAAAAGGACGATGTGCGGCAGTTGCTTGACGATGCCGACTGGGTCAAGCTTAATCATCATGAGCTGGCTGAGCTGCAGCCGCTGTCGGGCGACATCGGCGCCGATATGCGTGCGTTTCAGAGGGCTTATGGCCTTGAGGGGGTGGTCGTGACCTATGGCGATCAGGGCGCGCTGGCGGTCGACGCGGCGGGCAATCATGTCAATGTGGCGCCTGCGCCGGCTCTGCAGGTGCTCGATACGGTCGGCGCCGGCGATGCCTTTGCCGCCGTTCTGCTGCTCGGCCTGAATATGGGCTGGAATATAAAACTGACCATGGAGCGCGCGCAGTGTTTTGCTTCGGCGCTGGTCGGCCGGCGCGGCGCGACGGTTCAGGACATTGGCTTCTACCAGCCTTTTATGGAAGCCTGGGCACTCAATCAGTAGCCTCAGAGAGAAAATCATGTACGAACAAATCTCCCATTCATTGCTGAACGAAATTCTGGATGAGCTGCAGCCGAATGCATACGAACGGCGACGGGATTTGCAGCATTTTTATACGCGGCTGGGGGCGAATTTCTATGCCATCCATAATCTTTTCGAGCGCCTCTACGGGCAGCGGGATGATTTTGAACTTCAGATGCAGCGTCTGGTTGAAACGCTGGTGCGGAAATACATGCATAGGCCAAGGGAATTGAAGGACCTTGATATCGCCCGGGAAAAAGACCACAACTGGTTTTTAAGCCAGAAGTGGGTCGGTATGGCGCTCTACAGTGCGGGCTTTGCCGGCAATTTACGGAATATGGCGGCTAAAACGCCTTATTTTCAAGAGCTGGGCATTAATCTTGTGCACATCATGCCGATACTGAAATGCCCGGTCGGCAAAAGCGATGGCGGCTACGCGGTCAGCAATTTCCGTGAAATCGACGAGCGGATCGGCACGCTGGAAGACCTGCAGACAATCGCTGAGGAGTTCGGCAAACGCGACATCCTGCTGGTGCTGGACGTGGTCGTCAATCATACTTCCGATGAGCACGAATGGGCGCAGAAGGCTATTGCCGGCGATAAAAAATATCAGGATTACTATTACATTTTTGATAGCCGCGAAATTCCCGACATGTACGAGCAAAGCATGCCGGAGATTTTTCCGGAATCCAGTCCGGGCAATTTCACCTGGAACGAGACCATGCAAAAATGGGTCATGACGGTTTTCCATAATTATCAATGGGACCTGAATTACAGCAATCCCGCCGTATTCATCGAGATGATCGATGTCATCCTGTTCTGGATCAACCAGGGCGCCGATATAATAAGGCTCGATGCGGTGGCGTTTTTATGGAAGAAGATAGGCACCACTTGCCAGAATGAACGCGAAGCCCATTTGCTGCTGCAATTGATGAAAGACTGCTGTCAGGTCGTGGCGCCGGGCGCGCTGTTTATTGCCGAAGCCATCGTCGCGCCGGTGGAAATCATCAAATATTTCGGCGAAGACGCGATCATTGCCAAGGAATGCGAGATTGCCTATAACGCCACGTTCATGGCGCTGCTTTGGGACGCCATCGCCACCCAAAACTGCAAACTGCTGACTCAGGGCTTGAAGAGCCTGCCCGGCAAACTGGAGCGCGCCACCTGGCTGAACTATGTGCGCTGCCATGATGATATTGGTCTGGGTTATGATGACAACGACATTCGCGCCGCCGGTTACGATCCTTTCGCCCACCGGCAGTTTCTGATTGATTTCTATACGGGCAGTTATCCGGGGTCTTTTGCCAGCGGCGTGCCGTTCATGCGCAATGATAAAACCGGCGATGCGCGTATCTCAGGCTCTCTGGCCTCGCTGGCCGGCCTCGAAAAAGCGGCCCAATCCGGCAATGAACAGGAGATCAGGATCGCTATCGATAAAATCCTGCTGCTGCATAACCTGATCATGGCCTTCGGCGGCATCCCATTGCTGTATTACGGCGACGAGATCGGCACCTTCAATGATTACAGCTACCGCGATGATCATGATAAATTAGGCGACAGCCGCTGGATACACAGGCCGACAATTGACTGGCAACGTGTTGAACTGCGCAAGAAGCAGGGCACGATAGAGTACACGCTGTTCACCGCGTTAAAGAAGATGATCGCGATACGCAAGGAAACGACAGCCTTTGCCGATTTCAACAATCGCCATCTGATCGATACGAATAATGAGCATCTGTTTGCCTTCATGCGTTTCGATCACAACCGCTCCTCGAAAAGCGTTCTGGTGGTGAGCAATTTCAGCGCCGAACCGCAGGCTCTCGATTTGCAAACCCTGGCTCATGAGGGGTTCGGTACTTCCGGCCAGTTAATCGATCTATATTCGGGCCAGCAGCCTGTCATAGAGGAGGGCAGGCTGTCCATCCAGCCTTTCCACTTTTATTGGCTGAGTGAATATTAATTCCGGATAGTAAATTAAGTTACCTCCGGCCATGCCGAAGGTAACTTAATTTTATTCAAATTGTCGCCCTGGAAATGCCGGGCTTCGGCAATTCATTGTTGCTGGTGGCACGTAGCAGCAGGTCTTCGAAGGTATAAAAGCCGATATCGCAGCTTGCCAGTTGGGATAAAGCGAAAGCTGCGCCGGTACCGAATGCTTCACGTCTGATGGATGAATGGATTAATCGGACGGTTTGGTGAGGGAAACCGAAAATGACTTCATGCTCGCCGATAATTCCGCCGAGCCGCAATGAGGTGACTTGATCATCTTCCACGCCTAATTTTTCCGCAATCTTGAGTGCCGTGCCTGAAACTTCAGGCTTTTCCTTAAAGTGTTGCTCAAGGATTTCCACATCGGCGAAGGGTGCGACCTTGCGTAGCAGATTGGCCGCCGTCATGAGGAAATTGATCCCCAGCGTAATGTTGGGCGAGCACATCACCCGTGTATACTTTCCAAGATTGCGAATATAAGCCAGATCGCTTTTCGAATAAGCGGAAATCGCGCTGACCAGCATTATTCTGCGTTTGCGCACTATTTCTCCATACAAATGTACTGTTTCTGGCAAGGAAAAATCCACGACTGCATCAACCGGATGCCGAATAAACAGCTCCTCGAACGGTTGCTGTTCAATGCTGATGATAGGGACGGCGGTGTCTGGGTGTGTTTGAGCGACGCCGCTGGCCGTGCGGCGGGCAATCCAGCGCAGTTCGAAGCGCGGGTCGGTGCTAAATATGTTGGCTACGGCTCTGCCGGTCTTGCCGTAACCGATGAGACCAATACGTGTTTTTGGGGACACGAAAAACCTCCTTAATGTGTATTAAAGAACGGAATGATGCGCAGCCCGACAAAGGCGGCGTATTTGATTTCTACTGTGTGGATTTATACCTGTGGTTGTTTATCATAAAGGGATAATAGCAAAATAGCCGTTCATAGACCAACCTTGCCGCGCGCACTGAATGTCTGCATGGGGCAGGAAAAACCGGCAAACCCATGACCTGTCTAGCTTGAAGGTATTGGTCCACATTAATATGAAAAGGCGGCTTCGAGGCTGTGAAAGTGTTTCAGATCAGCCGGTTGATTTTCCTGCAGGAAAGTATTATCCCAGCTTGCGGTACAGGGTGCTGCGGTCCAGGCCAAGTATCCGGGCGGCCTGAATTTTATTGCCGCCGGTTGCTTCCAGAACATGGCGAATATAGGCCTGCTGAACGTCTTCGACTGTCCATCCCTGCATCATTGCCAGTTCCAGAAAATTCTTGTCGTTGAAAGGAATTTTCGAGGCTTGCGCCAGATCTTCAATAAAAAGCGTGTCATGTTCGGCAAGTACGATAGCCCGCTCCAAAGTGTTGGCAAGTTCACGGACATTGCCCGGCCAATGGTAGGCCTGTATCCAACGCAGCACTTCCGCCGAAATATTGACCGGCCCTTGTTTGCCGAGACGTTGGCAGATCGTGTCGATTAATGTCTTGATCAACTCGTTAAGGTCTTCCTTGCGCTCTCGTAAAGGAGGCACTTCAAGGCTGATCACATTCAACCGGTGATAAAGGTCCAGGCGGAACAGTTTGTCGTTGACGCGTTGTTCCAACGGCTGGTGGGTCGCGGCGATCAGGCGAACATTGACTTGCTCTTCTTTGGTATCGCCGAGTGCGCGGATTGTTCCGGTTTCCAGCGCTTGCAGCAGCTTGGGCTGTATTTCCAAGGGCAGTTCAGCGATTTCATCGAGGAACAAAGTTCCGGAATTCGCTTGCAAAAACAGTCCCGGCCTGTCTTTGTTGGCATCGGTAAAAGCGCCTTTGCGGACGCCGAACAATTCGCTTTCCACCAGACTGTGCGGCAGCGCGGCGCAATTGACGGCGATAAAAGGCCCTTGACGGTTCGGGCTGTTGTCATGAATCCAGCGTGCCACTGCGCTTTTGCCGGTACCGCTTTCTCCCGTTAAAAGCACCGTCGAATTCACTGCGGCAGCCCGTTTTGCCAGAGTGATCAATTGCCGCATGCAAGCGCTGCGGGTTACAAAAATGCTCGTGTCGCTGTTTTTATCATCGGTATAGTCGATTTTTACCGCCGTACGCCGCATTTGCCGGTCTTCAAGCGCACGGGTTACCGCGGCGTACAGTTCTTCGATGCGGAACGGCTTGGTTAAAAAGTCGCAAGCGCCTGCGTGCATGCTTTGCATCGCCAGGTCAATGCTGCCGAAGGCGGTGATCAGCAATACCAGCTGTTCAGGCCGTTTGCGGTGAATGGCAGCCATTAATTCGAGGCCGCGCATGCCGGGCATGACCACATCGGATATGACGAGATCGAACGGCTCTTTTTCTATGGCGCTGAGCGCTTCATCGGTTTGCGTGAATCCGACGGCCGAATAGCCCTCATGCCGTAGCATGTCGAGTAGATAGTCGACAATGCCGGGATCGTCGTCAATCACCAGCAGGTGAACGTTTTCTGAAGTCATGATGGATTCTTCCAGGGCAAGTGAACAATAAACCGGCTGCCTTTGCCGAATTCTGTTTCGGCGACGACACTGCCCCCCATTTCGGTCACCAATGTCTTGACCACGGCCAGTCCCAGACCGGTGCCGCCTTGTTTGCTGCGAGTGGTAAAGTAAGGTTCGAAAAGATAGGGCAGATGTTCCGGCGCGATGCCTGTCCCTGTATCGCTGACGGTAAGCCTCAGCGCCGGTATTTTATTGTCGGCATAGACAATGGAATCCTGGGACAGATCGACGCTGATCGAGCCTGTGTCAACGACTGCCGCCAGCGCGTTGGACAGCAGGTTCAACACGATCTGCTGGATGCCGTCTTTGTTGATCAGCAGAAGCGGCAATATCTCAGGATGGGTGAAAGTCATGGCCACGCCTTGGCGCCGCGCTTCGAAGCCCAGCATGTCGATGACTTCGGCTACAGCCTGGATGACATCGCAGAGCACGGGTTCGGATGACGGGCGCGGGGCAAACTCCAGGAGACGCTGGACAATTCGCGTGATACGGTCGGTCTGGTCGACCAGGATATTGGCTATCCGCCGTACCTCCTGCAAATCCTCGCTGCCGTCGGCCAGCGCTCTCGCCCTGCCGTTAATGATCTGCAGGGGCGAGCCGATTTCATGGGCCAGTCCGGCCGATAACTGGCCGATCGTTATCATCTTATCCGCATTCTGTAAGGCGCGTTGCAACTGCCGCCTTTGCTGGGTTTCGGCGTCCAGTCTGCGGTAAGCGGAAAACAATTGCACCGTCATCCGGTTGAATTCCTGCCGCACGGACGAAAGCTCGTCATTTCCGCTTATCGGTAAAGGCTCCGGCGGTTCCCGGCTGTTTCTGAAAGCCAGCATGGCTTGGCGGAGTTCCCGCAGAGGGCGGGAAATGTAAATCTGTCCTAAAAAGAAACAAAGCAGGGTGATAAATAAAATCAAGGAGAAAAAAGATAAAAGGATGTAGGTTTTGGTTTTGCTCAGATCTTCTTTCATCTTTTGCAATGACCGCACAAGCGCCAGATTGCCGGGCGTAGTGGCTGTATCCTTATTGAAAGGCAAGGACAGCACCAGAAAGTCGGGGTCTTTCGCGGGAAAATAGAATTGCTTCGTTTCACCCTCAAGTGCAGCCTGATATAGGGCTTGTTTAACGGCTTCCGGCCATACTACGTTTTCCGCATCTGCACGGATGACGCTGCGATTCTGGATGTAGATACGCACATCAATGGAAGGCTTCAGACGTTCCAGTTGCTGCAGGAGTTTTTGCACGTCTTCCGTTTGCTGATCCCGTAAAGCGTTCTCTACAGAAACCAGCAAACTGTGGGCTAATAAGCGAGTCTCTTTTTCAACATCATCCCGTAAGTCCTGCGATTCGGTTCGAAGCTGATACGTCCCGTAGATGCCAAAAACCACTAATGTCAAGGCGAACAGGGAGAAAGTTAATTTATAAATAACAGACATAGTGATGCATTCTGCACTCGCTTTTCGCAAATTGCAACACTGTATTCAGGCGAATGAATTTACAAGATGAAATATCTATAGGAAAAACAATGTTATTTAGTTTTGTTAATATTGGCATAATTATTGCTTTGTAATCAATAATTCCATGACTTGCAATGCCATTAGCCAATGTTGTCAACAACAACTCATTTACTCATTTGTACCCATTTTCTGAGAACTGCGTCCGCCTTTCAGTATTCAGCTTTCCAAATTTAAGCATGCGTTAATAGAAAAAGTGAAAGCTGGGTTTAATGAGCAGAGCAAAAAATTTTATGCCTTAAGTTTCATCTGTTTGAAAAAATCCGTAATCCTAACAGCACGAAGAAAATTCGTACGATTCTCTTGCTGTGTCAGACATTCAATTGCCTAAATGACTTCAAATGAAAAATAGCCAAATACTGTTTCTTGTCTTCTGCCTGATCACGGCATCCTGCACACCTAAAAAAGAAGTTGAGGCCGTCGATTCCCATCAGGTAATAACCCCTCTGTTAAAAGACACCACCTACAGCAGCGAATATGTTGCCGACATACAGTCGGTAAAATACGTCGAGGTAAGAAGCCAGGTTAAAGGCTACATTGAAAAAATTTATGTGGATGAAGGTCAGCCGGTAAAGGAAGGGCAACTGCTGTTTACGCTGAACCCGTTGGAATTCGAAAAGGAATTGCAAAAGGCCAATGCAGTTTATAAAAATGCCATAGCCGATTTGAAGGCTGCCCAAGTTGAGTTAACCAACGTAAGGCGGCTAGTCGAAAAAAATATTGTATCCAAAGCGGAACTGGCTGTAACAAAGGCCAAAGCGGAAGCATTGAAAGCCGACGTGGAAGAGGCTAAGGCGAACAAAGAACAGGCCGCTTTACAGCTTTCGTTCGCCAGCATCAAGGCGCCCTATGACGGCGTCATCAACCGGCTTCCGAACAAGGTCGGCAGTCTGATAGAAGAAGGCGACATGCTGACTTCCATTTCCGACAACCGGGAAGTGTTTGCCTATTTCAATCTGTCGGAAATCGATTACCTGAACTACATCACCAATGGAGAACAAAAGGCAAAAACGGTGGGTTTAAAGCTTGCCAACAGTGTGCTCTATGGGCACGCGGGAAAAATAGAAATGATCGAAAGCGAATTCGATCGTTCAACGGGCAACATTGCTTTCAGGGCCAGGTTTCCAAATCCGGACGCCATTTTAAAGCATGGGGCGAGCGGCAAGGTCATCGTCAACAAAGAGCTGAAGAACGCCTTGCAAATTCCTCAAAAATCAACGTTTGAAATTCAGGATAAGCTGTATGTTTTCGTAGTCAGCCGGGACGGAGTGCTGCAGCAAAGGAACATCGTTCCCAAAATGCGGTTTCCTGATTTTTATGTCGTGGAGTCCGGCTTATCAAAAGACGAAAAAATACTGTTCGAAGGCGTCGAAAATGTCAGGGATGGACATAAAATCAATCCTGTCGATGTTGATTTAGCCGAAGTGATGTCGTTAGACATTAAAGCTTGACCGGGCGGTAAGGATTATCATGACTTCAAGATTTATTCATCGGCCGGTACTGTCGATTGTCATCTCCATTCTGATCACGTTGATGGGATTGCTGTCTTTAACCCGACTGCCTGTCACGCAGTTTCCCGATATCGCGCCTCCCGAGGTCAACGTGACGACAAAATTTACCGGCGCCAATGCGGAAGTTGTCGTTAAGGCTGTCATAACACCGCTCGAGCGAGCGATCAACGGCGTGCCCGGCATGGCTTATATGTCGTCTGTTTCCGGCAATGACGGCAGCGGCGAAATCCAGATTATTTTCAAGGCCGGCACCGACCCGGAAGTCGCCGCCGTCAACGTGCAGAACCGGGTGTCTTCGGTGCTGGACGAGTTGCCCGCCGAAGCGATTAAAGCAGGGGTTATTGTCGAGAAAGTACAAAACGCCATGCTGTTATATATCAACATACTCAGTTCGGACCCAACGCTGGACGAGAAATTTCTTTATAACTTTACCGACATCAATGTTTTAAAAGAGCTCAAAAGAATAGACGGGGTCGGTTTTGCCGAAATCCTGGGCTCCAGGGAATACGCCATGCGCGTGTGGCTGAAGCCCGATAAACTGTTGATGTACAACATCTCGGCTACGGAAGTCATTGAAAAACTGAAAGCTCAGAACGTGGAAGCCGCGCCGGGTAAAATTGGTGAAAGCTCAGGTAAAAGGGCGCAGGCGCTTCAATACGTCTTGAAGTACACCGGCAAACATAATACCAAGGCAGCCTATGAAAACATCGTCTTGAGCAGTGCGGAGAATGGCGAAATATTGCGGCTCAGGGATGTTGCCGAAATCGAATTCGATTCTCAGGATTACAACGTTCTTTCCAAAGAAAACGGCCGGCCTTCCGCCGCCATTCTGTTAAAGCAGCGCCCGGGCAGCAATGCCAAGGAGGTGATTGACAATATCAAAGCGACCATGGCGAAGATAAAGTCCACGTCCTTTCCGCCGGGCATGGATTATACCCTGAGCTATGATGTTTCCGAGTTTCTGGATGCTTCCATTCATGAAGTCATCAAGACACTGGTAGAAGCTTTTCTGTTGGTTGCCCTGGTGGTGTTTGTCTTCTTGCAGGATTTTCGCTCCACCCTCATCCCCATTATTGCCGTGCCGGTGTCGTTGGTCGGCACGTTTTTCTTCATGCAGCTGATGGGCTTTTCCCTTAATCTCATTACCCTGTTTGCACTGGTGTTGGCTATCGGTATCGTGGTGGACAACGCCATTGTGGTCATCGAAGCCGTGCATGCCAAAATGGAGCATTCCAAAATGGGTGCACGAAAAGCCACGGAACAGGCCATGCGCGAAATCAGCGGAGCGATTATCGCCATCACGCTGGTCATGTCGGCCGTATTTTTACCGGTCGCCTTTATGGAAGGTCCTGAAGGCGTTTTTTACCGGCAGTTTTCCTTGACTATGGCGTTTTCCATTGTCCTTTCGGGGATTACGGCGCTCACCCTGACTCCCGCGCTGTGCGCCTTGTTTCTCAAGAATGTTCATGTTTCCGATCATGCTGAAAAATCAAGCCTGCAGAGATTCTTTGCAAGATTCAATAACGGGTACGACAGGCTGTCCGGCAACTACAAAAAGCTGATCGGCGCCATCGCTGACAGACGGGTTATAACGTTTGGAATATTGGTTGGCTTTTCTGTAGGCTCCGGTTTGATAGGAACTTATGTGCCTACAGGTTTTATCCCTGAAGAAGATCAAGGGACCATATACGCCAACATTACGGCACCTTCGGGAGCAACCCTTGAGCGCACCGAAAAAGTGTCGGATGAGGTGCAGCGCGTTGCATCGGGCCTGGACGGTGTGAATTCGGTTTCCAGCCTGGCAGGATTCAGCCTGCTCTCCGAAGGTACGGGCGCCGTTTACGGCATGAATCTGATCAGCTTGAAAAACTGGGATGAGAGAACAGTTTCCGACAAGGACATCATCCATATGCTGGAACAAGAAACCCGATATATCAAAGATGCCAGCATTGAGTTTTTCACGCCGCCGCCGGTGCCGGGTTATGGCAATTCCAGCGGCTTCGAAATGCGCTTGCTGGACAAGACCGGTTCGGACGATCTGCAAAGATTGCAGAAAGTGGCCGATGCCTTTGTGGAGGAGCTCAACAAACGGCCCGAGATCGTGAATGCCTTTACCACCTTCAACGTCAGTTTTCCGCAATTTCTGCTGCACATTGACGGCGACAAGGCTGCGCAAAAAGGCATCACCGCCGAGAACGCCATGAGTACGCTGCAAACCCTGATCGGCAGCGAGTATGCCACCAACTTTATCCGTTTCGGCCAGATGTATAAGGTCATGGTGCAGGCGCTGCCCGAATACCGTGCTCAGCCGGATGATCTGATGGAGCTGTACATCAAAAATGACGCCGGAAAAATGGTGCCTTTTTCCTCCTTTCTTCGCGTTGAAAAAGTCTATGGCCCTGAGCAGGTGACGCGCTACAACATGTACACCTCGGCCATGGTCAACGGCCAGCCGGCGCCAGGGTACAGCAGCGGGCAGGCCATTGCCGCGATCAAGGACGTGGCCGCGCAAAAACTGCCGAAAGGCTTTGGCTACGATTGGGCCGGCTCATCCCGGGACCAGGCCCAGGCGGGCAACCAGGCGATTTATATTTTTCTGATTTGCCTGGTGTTCGTATACCTGCTGCTTGCCGCCCAGTATGAAAGCTTCCTGCTGCCCATGCCGGTTATTCTTTCTTTGCCGATCGGCATATTCGGAGCCTTGTTTTTACTGATGGTCATGGGTCTGGAAAACAATATCTACGCGCAGATCGCCATGATCATGCTGATCGGCATTCTCGGCAAGAACGCCATTCTGATCATTGAGTTTGCCACGATGCAGCACCGGCTGGGGAAAACGCCGCTCGAAGCGGCCATTGAAGGCGCCACGCTGCGCCTGCGTCCCATTTTGATGACCTCCTTTGCCTTTATTGCCGGTCTGATTCCGCTGATGTTCGCTTCGGGGGCGGGAAAGATAGGCAACAATACCATTGGCACGGCAGCTGCGGGAGGCATGCTTTTCGGGACCATTTTCGGGGTCATTGTCATTCCGGGGCTTTATGTGGTGTTTGCAAGCATTACAGACAAGCGCAAGCACGACGGAAGAAAAGAAGAAATGGCTCTCTCGGAAACTATTTAAGATTAAATGAAGAATAAAATTTATTACCCCTTGGCCATCTCGTTTTTGGCCGTAACCATCAATGGCTGCGCATCGCTCGATACCAACCTGTCCATTCCGGAAAAGGCGATTCCTGCAAGTTTCCAAAATCAGAAAAACACGGCCACGACTATTGCAGACATCAACTGGCGCCAATACTTTACCGATCCGCTTCTGGTAAAGCTGATCGATACCGCCGTGGCCAACAACCTCGATCTGCAGATGGCCTTGCAGCGGATTGAAGTCTCGCGCTCCAGCGTGAAGCTGGCAAACGGGGCGCTGTTGCCGAAAGTGGATTTGAGCATAGGCGGCGGGGTGCAAAAGTTCGGGCTTTACACCATGGACGGGGCGGGCAACGCCTCTACCGAAATCACGCCCGGGCAAATTGTTCCCGAAAATCTGACCGATCTCTTTTTAGGCCTGCAGGCCTCCTGGGAAGTCGATGTCTGGGGCAAACTGCGGAGCCAGCGCAAGGCGGCAATCGAGGGCTATCTGTCGAGCATTGAAGGCACCCACTTTGTTATTTCCAATTTGGTGGCCGATGTCGCGGTTAACTACAACGAATTGCTGGCCTTGGATAATGAACTGGACATCATCAGGCAGACCGCCCAGAAACAGCAGGAGGCGCTGGAGGTCGTCAAACTGCAGAAAGAAGCCGGCAGGGCGAATGAACTGGCCGTACAGCAGTTCAGGGCTCAATTGCTCAATACGCAAGCCCTGGAAAAACAGACGCTGCAACAAATCACGGAAGCCGAGAATCGGCTTAATTTCCTGCTGGGGCGCTATCCGCAGCCCATTGAGAGGAAGAAGGAAGTGCTGTTCGAAGCGGTTCCTCAGCAAATCGCATCGGGCGTTCCTTCGCAATTGCTGGCAAACCGCCCCGATGTCCGCGAAGCCGAACATCAGATTGAGGCCAGCAAGTTTGATCTGAAAGCGGCAAGGGCGGCCTTTTTCCCGAATTTCAACATCACGGCGACGTTGGGATATCAGGCATTCAATCCAGAATTTTTATTTCAGACACCGGCTTCACTCGCTTATTCACTGTTTGGAACCGTAGTGGCGCCGCTGATCAATATGAATGCGCTGAAAGCGCAGTTCAACACGGCAAAAGCCAATCAGTTGTCGGCAATGTACAACTATCAGAAAACCATTCTGAACGGTTATGTCGAAGTGTCGAATGAGCTTTCCAAGATGAAGAATTTGCAGCAAGTCCATTTCCAGAAAAAGCAGCAAAGCGAAGCATTGAAAAAGTCTATTGAAACATCTGATGAGCTTTATAAATCTGCCAGAGCAACATACCTGGAAGTGCTTATCGCTCAACAAAATGCGTTGCAGGCCAATCTCGAATTAATCGATGTGACCAAGCGCCAACGCATATCGACCGTAAAAATTTACAAGGCATTGGGCGGGGGATGGAGTTAATAGCTGGGCAGCCTTAACCTCGTCAAGAAATATGGCAGTGAATATCCTTATAGCAGGCAAAGTAACCGATCATTATTTGCAAACAACAAGAGCCGCCCAAGTTGAGGCAGGCTATAGGCCCGATGTCTGCTTAGTTTGACCGTAATGGCACGAATAGCAATCGAGAGCCAAAATATAAATAATAACTTTCAAATAGCGAAAATCCAGCATAAGTCAACATCAACTAATCATTACACCAATTCAGGCTGCGCCTTGCCGGCAGCCGTTATGCTGTATGTTTGACAAAAATAGTTTAACTCCATACTGATGGAGGTTGTCTTATGAAAACAATCAAGATGGCGATCATATCCGCCCTAGCCATTGGCTTCATAGCCTGGCTGCGGCCGAATCAGCCAAATTCGGTAAAAGAACAAGCAGAGAGAGAATTTGGCGCAACTAACACCCCGGTATTCGCTTCATTGCATTCTGATTCCGCATTGGGTTCAGGCCTTAGAAAACGGATCGATAATAATGCTACTCAACCATCCAATTCAGCGCCGTTTTATATCCTATTCACTTCCAATCGCTTAAGCCTTGAGGCTTCCGGTCCCGCTCCAAGCCACTGGTCCGGTAAACTGGGATTACTCTCGTAATGAGCGAAAACATGGCCAATCCAACAGCCATAATTCAGTTTCGCAAGCTTTCTATGGAGGACGAAATTTTGGTCTAGTTGTTTTACTTTGTCATATATCAATGAGGGTAAAGACATGATTATACGATCAACAAACAAGAAGATGCGTTACGTAGGCACATTGGCGACATTTTTGGGTTTCGGGCTCGTAACTAACACAGCTACTGCTGACCTTTTATTCGCAACACAGAACAACAGTCCACAAAATGGCGCAGCCGCTAGAAATCTTGACCTTAATGGTCCGCAGGCTGGCGGTCAAACAGTTACTTTCAATACAGCGCGCCCAAATCAGTTAGTGCGCATCATCTTTAATGCTACAGGTGCAGTGCGAGGCAATTTTTCGGCCAAGCTAGTGGCTACGATTCTTGTTGATCCTAGTGGCCAACAAGGTCAGGTTGTATGCTCATTCTCTGGCAATGGAACCAGTGGAACGAGCGGAACCAGTGGAACGAGCGGAACCAGCGGAACCAGCGGAACCAGTGGAACTAGCGGAACCAGTGGAACTAGCGGAACTAGCGGAACTAGCGGAACTAGCGGAACTAGCGGAACTAGCGGAACCAGTGGAACCAGTGGAACCAGTGGGACTAGCGGAACCAGTGGAGAATTGGATGGCGCATTCGTATCCGGCAATGGCACGCCTAATGTACTTGATGGGGCGGTGAGCGCTACCAAACAGTGTGCATTTCTAGTTCCCACCGCCGGAGTTCATAGTATCTCTGTTCGAGTGACACCTACTCCAGCAAACCAATGGCTGATTGATGACCTTTCTCTAGTGATTGATAGGTGACTCTAAAATCTCGCTAAGTGTGTAGTGATTGCAAGCTAGCCTGACAGTCTCCGAGCTTCCAGCGCTGTCTGTCAGGTTAGGTTTTGCTGACATTAGCGCAACCAAAACAGGGCTGGAACGAAGCGGATAAAGCCCTGGTAATTCCGTACAGGAAGTAACGCTTAAAGATTGAATAAAGCTTTATTTGAATGTGAGGAAGGAAAACAGAAGATTTCTGACCTTAATCCTTTTTAAAAAGGCAGCGCACTTTCTGTATAAAACCCGTTTGCGCTTGTTCCCATTGCGCCAATGTAACGCTGATATTATCGCAATGCGGGCCTCCATTCTGTAAAGCCAGGGTTACAAGATGCTCAGGGCCATCCTGATCAAGCGGATGATTCTGAAGAATAGCCGGAATCTGGTCTTTTTCTATAAATTGCCAGAACCCGTCACTGCATAGCAGGAATATATCGCCGCTTTTCAAAGCGTCTGTATGAATATCGGGCTCCGGTTTTTTAGCGCCTCCCAGGCGTTTGTAAAGCTGGTTTTGTAAAGATCTGGCTTCACTGCCGCGATCTTCAATAACGCCCTGATCGATCATCAACTGAACCAGTGAGTGATCCAGCGTTTGATTGATCAGCCGGCCTTGCCTGTAATGGTACAGGCGCGAGTCGCCGATATGGGCCCAATAGGCCTGCCGTTTGTCGATATACAGCAGGACGCAGGTTGTGCCGGGCGCCAATGAACTATCTGCTTCAAGTTGATTAATTTTTTCATGGGATTGACTGCAGATAGCCTCAAGAAATAACTCGGGATTGCGAATTCTGTTTTTTTTGAAAGCCTGTTCAGCGGTGTCTACGACAATTTGCGCGGCCTGACCGCCTTTGGGGATTCCACCCATGCCGTCAGCGATAACCATTAAATGCCTTTTTCCATCCCCTGTGTGGAATATGCCTATGCGATCCTGCTGTTCACTGCGTTTGCCTATGTTGATCGCTTGTCCAAATTTCCAGGGCATCAGGGACTCCTCTCTTTAATGTGTTGTCATACACTGTTTAATCAAATATCGATTTAATCTTTCCAAACAGGCGCTGGGGGGCATCCGTAAAGGCGTTGGTTTTCTTTCTGAGCGCCAGCAATCTGGAAGAGTTAGGGTAAATGGAAAGCCCTCTTTGAATATTTCCTTTGGCAGCGGTGTAATCAAAAGCGTCCAGATTAGACTCGGCCAGATCTGCATAAGCATTGGCGACCTTGAATTTTCCTTGTTGGGCTTCGGTGTTGCTGGGGTCCAGAAGCAGGACTTCATGAAAATAGTACAAGGCGTTATTTCTGGAGGGCGAAGTCAATCTGTAGGTCTGCAGCGCCTTTGCCGCTTCTGAAAGATACAGATCAATTTTTTCCTGCATGGACGCATACAGGGCTCCGATGCGCGTTATGCCCTGGGTGGCAATAGCATTATCAGGGTCTATTTCAAGCACCAGATTGTATGCATCGTATGCCTGTTTCAGAATTGGCATGGATAAGTTCGGCTTGGCCAGAAGGGCTTCTGTCTGGGCAAGCAGTTGCCGGATTCTGTTCTCGTCCAGTAAAGGAGGCGGCGCTTCGGCAGTAGCGCTTTTATTTCGGGCAGGATCGGCCGAAGAGTCCTCTGATGAAGCCGGTTCTATATTTAAATAAGGATAAAAATAGATGGCGGCTGATAATATGGCGGCGCTTGCCGCGCCAAGCCATACCAGCTTGTAGAGGCGTTTTTGGGTGGCGCTTGGCTGATTTGTTGAAAGCGGACTTTCAACGGGCGCTTTGGCTTTCTTGTCGGCAGAAGGCGTGGCCCTGCCGGTTTTCCGGGTCAACACACGCCTGGAAGCAGGATTTTGGAGCTGTTCAAGAAAGTCTGCCAGATCGCCGGCGGAGTCAAAGCGATCATCCGCATCCTTGGCAATCATCAAATCCAATGATTCCTGATATCGTGCAAGGCGCTTGGGGAGCGGAGGGGCTTCGGTCGTTAAATGCGCGATGATGATTTCAATCGGGGAATCGCCTTGGAACGGTTTTTGCCCGGTCAGCATTTCGTAAAAAATAATGCCGAGACTGTAAATATCCGTTCTGGCATCGAGCGGTTTCTGCTCGGCTTGCTCCGGGCTTAGATAATGGGGGCTGCCGATGGCCGAGCCGTCCATGGTCAATGAAGTATCGGACTGAAGTTGCTTGGCCACGCCAAAGTCCGTCAGGACAGGCGAGCCATTTTTTCTGAAAAGAATGTTTTCAGGTTTGATATCCCGGTGGATGATGCCTTTCTGGTGGACAAAATCGAGACAGC
This sequence comes from Methylobacter sp. Wu1, assembly GCF_036553575.1. Classification (NCBI taxonomy): domain Bacteria; kingdom Pseudomonadati; phylum Pseudomonadota; class Gammaproteobacteria; order Methylococcales; family Methylococcaceae; genus Methylobacter; species Methylobacter sp. Wu1. The sequence continues at coordinate 222,450 of NZ_JAZHOC010000074.1, forward strand.
GTGCGAGCAGTTTTATCAACTGTATGGCTTCATCCGGCGGCAAGCCGGCATGGATGCGCTGCTTGAGATCTCCGCCCTCAATATACTCCATTGCCAGGAAGCAGCGCCCATCGACCTCGCCCAAGTCATGGATGGTAATGATATTGTGATGGTTCAATGAGGCGATGATCCTGCCTTCATTGAAGAAACGCTTGATTTGGGCTTCGGTATCAAATTTTTTCAGAATCTTCAAAGCGACAGGGCGGTCGAGAGATTTCTGTGTCGCCAAAAAAACAGAAGCCATGCCGCCTTCGCCCAAAAGCTTCTGGATCGTGTAGCCGGGAACCTGGAGAGTCAATGGTAGCTTTTCACTGTTGAGCAAAAGGATTAGGCGCCTTTAATCGGCGGCTCATCATTTGTTGATGAAACGAAATTTTGTTCCGCGGATTTCGATATCATCGCCGTGCTTGAGTTTTACCCTGGCTTTGACCGTGCTGCCGTTATGGCGGATTTTTCCGCGTTTTTCCGGAACCAGATAATAACCGTCGCTTTGGCGGACGATTTTGGCGGCGACTTTCGGGGCAAACCAGCCGTCGACCTGGATATCGCAATCCGAGGATTTTCCAATGACAAAGCGGGTTTTTGACAGTCTGAATGTGCGGCCGGCCATTGCGCCGCCGGAAGCTTCAAGGCAAGCGTTGCTGGCCTCCTTGTCTTTTATCAGGCTTTCCAGTCTGGAAACGTCGACCTCCACGGTAGCCGATTGGGGGTTGTTGCCTTTTTCAATTGCGGTTCTTGAGTCTGTTGCCGCAACAGGCAGGGGTAAATCAACCGCGATGAATCTTAGTGTGTGTTTAAAAATACTTATTTCATCGCCAAAATTTAATTCTGCTTCCGATATCCGCTCGCCGTTTACATAAACGCCATTTTTGCTTTTGAGGTCATGAATGGTGTATTTGTCACCGTTTTTGATGATTTCAGCATGATTGCCTGAAACACCTACGTTGTCGATTACAACATCATTATCCTGATTGCGGCCAATTCTGGTGATGAGGGAGTCCACCTCGTGTTTGGATTTGAGTTCATCGTTAAAGTAAATATTCAGGTAGCCCATAGCGCAGTTCGTCTGATCAAAAATATAAATAACTAAAGTATAGGATAGAAATTATTTTTTGATGGTTACGGCGCCTCTTAAATAAATTTAAAGCTGAAGGCGAAAGTTTTCAGTAACTGGCCAGGAATATAATTGTTTAATCTCTGAAAACGGTGAATTGGGCGAATTGTCTACTGGTTTAATAATTTCTAAGGCAGAACCAGGTAAGATTGCTTGAAGATGAGGCTTTCCCGCCAGCTCAACAGAATCTCCAGAAGAAGCCGGGCAAACCGGCCGGTTGGCGGCCAATTTCGGAAGTCGAAAAATTTTCAACAGCGTTCTTAAGGAATAAAAATGAAATGGCGGCAGTGTGCATGGTTAAGCGCAACAATGGTATTAACCGTGGCTTTCATGGTCATGGCGACAAGCCGGCCGGCCTTGGCCGTAGAAAGAGTTTCCATCATCAATAACGGCAGTTTCGAGTCTCTCCATGACGCCAAACCGGGCGCTGACGGATGGGCGGCAGGATGGAAATTGGACGCAGCCGGACAAATTCCGTCCGACTGGCAGCTAAATCCGGCTTATCCCGGCCAGTTGATGTCAGGCGCTGGCGATCCGCATGCAGGCTCACGATTTGTCCGGATAACGGCATCAGCTCGCGGCGCCGCACACATTTATCAGCGCTGCCGGGGCCTGCAGGCGGGTAGGTGGTATCGCGTTTCCTTATGGGCCAGAGGCGGTGCATTCGCCGTACAGACATACGAATCCTTCCGGGAAAGACAGGCCGAAAGCCAGACGCTGCTGCAGGAGCATGCCGGCGCGAAATGGCAGCAGTACACCGTTTTTTATCAGTCAGCCGGAGCAGGATACCTTGATTCGGCATTGGTTATTTCCACCGCTTCGCAATCGGGCGTCGATATCGACGACATCCGCGTGGAGCCCACGGATTTACCGGAGCTGCCGGCTGACGCGACAGACATGGTTTTTCAGAATGAGTCCGTACAGTTGAGTCTCTCACCTGCCGGTTTTTTGACTCACTTCATCAGTCTGGATTCCAGCGAAGACTATGCGGCAATCAATGCCAGAAGGCCGATGCTGACTGTCTCGCGGGCCGGAGTACAGGGAATGCCTGTGACCCGGCTCTCGCGGAAAGGCGATGTCCTGACCGCGCAATTCATCGATCCTCAGATCAAGGTCAGTTTGCGCGTTATTCCTGCGAAGCGGCATCTCACTTTTGAAGTACTTAGTGCCGAACCGGCGGATCTTGAAGGGCTTTCCATCGAGTTTCCTTTGCGGCGTCTCGAAATCGTAGCGCCGGCTTTCAACGCGACCTACGACAAAGGCTTCGGCGCAGCCTTCTTTGGCATTACCGAAAATACGGTCAACCATCCGATATCGTTGGGTAACTCGGTGCAGTTGCTCAGGAGCGGCGCTCATCGCAGCCATGGCATCGTCGGAGCGAAATTTTCCCTCGTGGCGTCGTCCATCGAGGACTTCAAGCCTGCGATCCGGGAAGCCGAACGCGCGGCGGGATTGCCGTCCCCTGAGCTGGGTGGAAATTGGGCGCGCGATTCGGAGTCAGTGCAAAAATCCTATCTGTTTGCTACCGACGCGTCGGAAGCCAATATCGATGCGCTGATCGACCATGCCAAACTGGGAGGCTTCGGCACCCTTGTTTTTTTGAAAAACAATTGGCTGGATAGCCACGGTCATTACCGAATCAACACCGACAATTTTCCGCACGGTCTCGAGGGAGTGAAAGCGGCGGTGGCGAAGATTCATGCGGCCGGGCTTGAAGCCGGAGTGCATGTGTTTGGCCCCTCGATCTCGCCGAACGATGCCTACATCACGCCAAAGCCGGATGACCGTTTGGCGACAGTTCTCGTGCCGGATCTTGCCGAGGCGCTCGATGCGAAAGCCTCCGTCATCACGCTGGCGGCTGAACCCAGGCTGCCGCCGATAGATTCTCGCCGCAAGGAATTTCCAGGCCAGTACCTGAGAATAGGCGATGAGATCATCCGCTATGAGGCCGCGGAGCCGGGGCCGCCGTTCCGGTATACCCGCTGTGTGCGCGGTGCATTGGGCACCAGGGCAGAGGCTCATCCTGCCGGATCGGCTGTAAGAAGGCTGCTTACAATGTGGGGCTATTTTCTCGTGGACCCTGACAGCTCGCTCGTTGACGAACTTTCCCAGAATTTTGCCGATGTTTTTAACAGCGCGGATTTCGATATGCTGTATGTTGACGCCAGCGACGGCATCATCGATGACTATATCGACAGCTGGTATTACCTCAACCGCATGCATCTTGCTTATTACCGTAAATTCAGGAAGGACGTGCTCTATCAGACCAGCAACGGCGTCGGTACGGATTTGCGCTGGCATATCGTGCCGCGGTCCGCTTCGGCAGACGGCCACGGCGACATCAAAGGCTATCTCGATGAGCGATGGCCCGGGATTCTGCGCATGGATGCGAACTTTACCCGCCCCGATATCGGCTGGTATTACTGGTTCAAGGATATCCGGCCGGACCAGCTCGAGTATGTCGCCGCCAAAGCGCTGGCAGTGGATGGATCGATTTCGCTGGAGACGTCGCGCGCGGCGCTTGAAAGTCAGACGCAGTCGCGGCAGATGATGGATACGCTCCGGAAGTGGGAGCAGTACCGGCGCGCCCAACCTGTCTCTCAGGAGATAAAAGCCAGGCTGAGAGAGCCGAAGAAGGATTTTAAACTGTTCAGCAATGCTGGCGGCGACTGGCAGCTCTACCGCGCTTTGTATGAGCCGGTGCGATATGTGGACGTGCTGGACGGCAAGCAGAATACGTGGATGATTCGCAACGATACGGCGAGCGAGCGCCAGCTTGGCGTGGAGATCATTGCCGGCAGGATGCCCGGAGCGCTGGACGCCTATAATGGCCCGGAAGCCTTCACGATCGAAAGTTTTGACAATGCAGCCGACTTCCAGATGAGCGATCGCAATCAATATGAGAAACACGTTGCTCGCGCGGATAAGGTTGTGTCATCCAGCGGGCCTGTGCGCGATGGCGTGCGGCAAAGTTTCGGGACAACCAAGAGCGAGATAGAGGCCGGCGGGAGCGCCTTGCTTTATACCGCAACAAACAACGGCAAGTATGGCGGATGGTCGGCGATCGGCCGCCGGTTCGACAAGCCTTTGAATTTATCGGAGAATAATGCATTGGGCGTCTGGGTCATGGGGGATGCCAAATACGAGCAGCTTCATATCCAGCTCAGAGACTCAAAAGGGCGCAGCGCCGATTTTCAAGCCGCTATTGACTTCATGGGATGGCATCTGTTGACCTTTCCCTTCCCAGCCGACAGTCAGTTCGACTGGACGAATACGGAGTATCTGCTGTTTTATTTCGACGCCGTGCCGGCCAAGACGGCAGTCAGCGTCGCGCTCGACGGTGTCCGTGCATTCCGGACGCCTGCCTCAGTTCCTCCGCTTGACCGGCCCATTATCACGGTCAACGGAGAAAGCATGGTCTTTTCCGAATCGCTGGCGGCGGGGCAAGCGCTGACTTCGGAAGGCCCAGGCGAGACAATTCATTGGCCCGGCGGCATGGCGCCGGGAAAGAAGGTTGAATTCTCCAGGCTGCAGCTTAAGCTGAAGCCGGGCGAAAACACGGTGACATTTTCTGCCGCCAAACCGGATGCTTTTCCCGGCGACATCCGCGTCCTGCTTTACCCTATCTGGCCTATAGAAGAATAGATGTAGGCTGGGTTGGCGCTTTAGCGGAAACCCAGCATAGGTAGCTCCAAAGATAAGGGGTGTCAGCCCAGCCTATCTTTATCAATCAACTCCGCATAACCCTTTTTGTAATCGGGATAGCGAAATTGATACCCCAAATCTCTCAAGCGCCGGTTGCTGCAACGCTTGTTCATCGCAGCATTTTTGCCGGCCGCTTTGGCGACAGGCGGTGCGCAATGCATGCGTTCGGCCAGCCATGAAATCACATCCCATAAAGGAGCGGGATCATCGTCGCTGGCAAGATAGCAGTTTTCCAGTTTGCGGCCTTTTAGCCGCTGCTCGAGCAGAAAGTCCAGCACGCCGACACAGTCCAGTTGATGAATCCGATTGGTGAAATAGGGCGGTTCTTTTTGGATGGCGGGGGATTGCGCGGCCATTCTTAACAGCGATTCGCGGCCGGGGCCGTAAATGCCGGAAAATCGTACGATGATGTTATCGGGATTGGATTCGATCAGCTGCTTTTCTGCCTGCCGGATTAACCGGTTTGTGACTGCTTCGGGTTCGGCCGGCGAATCTTCATCGACCCATTCGCCTTGTGATTGCGCGTAAACACCGGTTGACGAGACGAAAATCCACGGACACCGGGGCAGTTTAGCCAGCAGATGCTGCAGGCCGGCCTCATAAATGGCGCGATAGGCTGACTCATGGCGGCCATCGGGCGTGACGATGAAAAATAGTTGATCATAGTCTGCATCCAGCTTATCAAGCCCTATGCACGATGCAATGTCGGCAGCCACGTAGCGGATTCGGCTGTCATGGGCTGGCGGATGGCGTTTGAGCCCCGTTACCTGATGGCCTTTATCTGAGAGCGCATGAGCCAGGCGCGTGCCCAGATCACCGCAGCCGACAATCAATATGTTCGCCATGGTTACAGCAGGTTGGTCAGTCGCAATTCCTGGGGATAGGGCGACATGTAATAGGATTCGTCAATATAAGGATCGGGCGCTTTGCGGAAATGGTGCTTCAGCAGCGTCAAAGGCACGATCAGCGGTACTTCGCCTTGGCGGTAACGTTCAATGATCTCGCATAGCTCGGCCTTGTCATCGGCGCTTAATTCTTTTTTCAGATAGCCCTGGATGTGCTGGAGGACATTGACGTGATTGCCGCGGCTGGCAACTTTTCTGAGCATCTTCATCAACAGCAGAATATATTGGTCGGCAAGCTGCTCGATATTGTCCGGAGTTGCGCCGGCCGCTAACTGGCCCAACTCCTGGTAGTCGCCATGACTCATGATGATCAGCTTGTGCCGGGCGTGAAAACGGGTCAGATTGCGTACCGTCAGCCCTTCCTCCAGCATTGATTTCCAGCGGTGCAGCACATAGACGCGCTGAATGAAATTCTCGCGCAGGCCGGGGTCGCCCAGCCGGCCTTCTTCTTCGACCGGCAGCAGCGGGTTATTACGCATCATGATCTCGGCATAAATGCCGATGCCTTCCCGCCTGGGTATATTGTCGGTATAAACCTTGACCCGTTCCATGCCGCAGCTCGGCGAATCCTTTTTCAGGATATAGCCGCATAAATCGGTGTGTTGCGCTTTCAGCCGTTCGGCATGGCTGCGCAGCCGCTCCGTCACATCGATTTCAGGGTTTTTGACGCCGATGCAGCTCACCTCGCCATTGACTTTGACCAGATGGATGGTCGGGCGCGGTATGCCGAGGCCGATTTCAACCTCCGGGCAAAACGGCCGGAAATCGAAATACTCGCCAAGCGTGCCAGTGATATAGGCATCGTGTTTGTGGCTGCCGTCGTAACGGACATGCTGGCCAAGCAAGCAACTGCTGATGCCGATGGGGATTTTTTTCATAATGAAGCAATTGAGCACGGCTGATTGAAGCGCGGCGCTAATCTCGCTGAGGACATTGGAAATGCCGGATCTGCCAATTTAGCGCCTGCGATGATGAGTTGCGATCTTACGTCTGCCGTTATCACTGTCATTATATGTCCCATTATCGTGTTCACTATTGTCGTTGCACCATTGTTTTTCACACGGGATGCCATTGTTGTCACCGTCCGTTTGCTGGTTTGAGCAGTTTTTCAGAAAAAAAGTTGCTTCTTCGCACGAAGTCATTTGCGAGCAGTGGTCTCTGCCGTCACAGTTGAATTCAGTCTCTTCTGATGGCCCGCCGTCGTCTTGACCGGTTACAACAGTGGCTTTAGGCGGCAGTTCTTTCTCAGGTTCATTTGACTTAGGCGAGGCGCCAATGGCGTTCAAGCGAGCATCTTCCTGCGGCGAGGTTCTGGTCTTCAGCTTCATGGTCCAGTCCGAGTCCTTATCGACCGAAAATTGCTGCGCGTCCTGTGCGCACTTCGAACTGGAATAGACTGTTTTGCCGTCTACGATACATTTATAGGCGGCAGCGGCATTTAGGCTGAACAGAGACAACGCAATTGTCGGTAATAACTTCATTTTTCTTATTTTGTTTAGAGTGATAGAGGGCGAGCCCCCCTGGTATGATTATTTTTCAGCCTTGCCGGTGATAATCCACAATCCGCTCAACCTCGTTTTTTGATCCTAAAATCACGGGTACGCGTTGATGCAGAGAGGCCGGTTTGATGTCCAGTATGCGCTCTTGTCCGGTAGAGCAGGCGCCGCCGGCCTGTTCGATAATAAAGCCGACCGGATTGGCTTCATACATCAGGCGCAGTTTGCCGGGCTTGGACGGATCGCGGGAATCCAGCGGATACAGGAACACGCCGCCGCGCGTCAGAATCCGGTAGACCTCGGCGACCAGCGATGCAACCCAGCGCATGTTGAAGTCTTTTCCGCGCGGACCTTCCTCGCCCTTCAGGCACTCATCGATATAGCGCTGCACGGGGGCTTCCCAGAAACGCTGATTGGATATGTTGATGGCGAATTCGCCGGTGTCATCCGGAATGGTCATGTTCGGGTGCGTCAGGATGAATTCGCCGATATCCTGGTCGAGCGTGAAGCCGTTGACGCCGTGCCCGGTCGTCAGGACCATCATCGTTGATGGACCGTAGAGCACGAAACCGGCGCATACCTGATCGCTGCCTTTCTGCAGGAAATCCTCCAGTGTCGGATCGATGCCTTCGCGGCAGCGCAGTATCGAGAAAATAGTGCCGACAGTCAGATTGACGTCAATGTTTGAAGAGCCGTCCAGCGGATCGAACAACGCCAGATATTTGCCTTTGGGGTACTGGCTCGGGATCTTGATGATGTCATCGACTTCTTCCGATGCCATGCCGGACAGATGCCCGGTCCAGTTCAGGGCGTTGACCATGATATCGTTGGTGATGATGTCCAGTTTCTTTTGCACCTCACCCTGGACATTCTCGGATTCGGCGCTGCCCAGCACGCCGATCAGGTCGCCCCGGTTGACGAGATGTGATATTTTCTTGCATGCGGTCACGATATCGTTGAGCAGCAATGTGAACGTGCCCGATACGCCCGGCAACTCGCGCTGCTGTTCGATGAGAAATTGGGTCAGAGTAATGCGATTGGCCATGTTTGATATCTCCGTTTAACGTGTTTATTACGTCTGGAAAGCGGCTGGACCGGATCTTTTAACTAGCCGAAAGTCGAGCCATTCCAGCCCCAATACTCGGCTGGGCAGTTGCTGAACTCGATATAGACGCGGTCGGCCGGGATTTGCAACGCATCGTTCAGCAGTCGGCTCAGTGAAGACGAGATGGCTTTGGCCTGCGCCGTGGTCAGGCCGATGCTTTTGCATTCGGCATAAGCCAGCGGTTGATTGTTGCCGGCGAAGAGCATGGCCTTGCCGCCTTCGATTTGCACCATGACATAGCGTTCCGGCTTGCCGGTCTGTTGCGCCATCAGTTTTGACAATTGCTCCAGCAATTGCGGCGATTGTTCATCAGAGAGGGATTCGGTGGTGCTTAGTTTTAAATAAGGCATAGCTTTAACTCCGTATAAGAATGCGTTTTGGCTGGGATTAAAGTTTATAGCAAAAAGCCGATTAGTGAAGATGATTCGCGATTTGCCTGGTTTTCGTGTCTGATAACTGATGTTACGCAGCTAGTTGAGATTTAGTAAAGTGTCGCTAGCGCGACGGTTTTATTTAATCGGGTTTATCGCACCCGAAGGCGAGTTACTTTCTTTTGCGCGGCCAAAAGAAAGTAACCAAAGAAAAGGCCGCCCGGTTGCCGCTT